>NZ_JBSFEP010000002.1:0-177370 GCF_053594495.1 Streptomyces sp. NPDC001920 | reverse complement strand
GCCGTCCCGGCATCGGGCTGACCCCTTCAGAAGCCGGACTGAAACCCCCCAGGGGCGCGGGGAACTGCGCGACCCGCCACAGCGCGCCCGCGGCCGCACAGCAGGCACCGGCCCGGCAGACACGAGTGCACAGCGCTCACGCACCTCGTAGCCCCAGGCGCTCAGCACCGAGCAGCCCCCGTGCCCTGGCCGTCCCGGCATCGGGCTGACCCCTTAAGAAGCCGGACCGAAACCCCCCAGGGGCGCGGGGAACTGCGCGACCCGCCACAGCGCGCCCGCAGCCGCAAAGCAAGCACCCGCCAGGCAGACGCAAGGGCGCACGCCCCACCCCCGCGCAGCCCTGATCCCTGCGGCCCAGTCGGTCACCTGGGGCGATCGGTCCCGCTCCCGCAGTCCCGATGGAAAGCGTCACTCGCGTGGCCCCCGCAAACACGCCCCCACCCGCCCCCGCCCGTAAGGATGCGGGCATGGGTATACGCACGCTCCACCGCCGGACCGCCCCGGCACCGGCGAACGTGAACACCGAAGACGCCCCCGCCCCGGCGGGGCCCTCGGTCCCACCCTTCGCCACCGGCGCAAGCACCGCCCGCATCCCCGCCGACCTGATGAGCATCCTGCGGCGGGCGGTCACCACGCTCCGGCGCCGCCTCACGACCCGGACCCGAGGGTGGGCCGAACTCACCCGCGGCTACCTGGCCCTCGCCCGCACCCTGCTCCCACGGCCCCGCCCCGTCCGGACGGTGACCGTGTTCGTGGCGACCGCCGGCACCGTCAGCGAGCCGCCGGACGGCTCGGCTCCCTACCGGCCGAATCCGTACCCGCACCACCCTGGTCCCGGACCGGACGCCACACCCTGACCCCCACGCCGTACAGCAGCAGCCCCAGGCAGAGGCCCGCGCCCGCCCCGAAGCACAACGTCGGGATCAGTTCCCAGTACTTCGCGGTCGACCCCCAGTAGTCCCACCAGCGCGTCGCCCGCTGCACCGCCGCCACCGCGGCGAACCCGCCGATCACCGCACCGGCCAGCCACCGGTCCCGTACCGAGAGCACGGGTACCCCGACCGGTTCGGCCGGGGGCGTGCGCCGCAGTGCCACGACCACGAACGCGGCGATGACGGCCGCGGCGACCGCCGAACCGCCGTACTGGAGGTACCAGTACAGCGGCGACCCCGCGACCTTCTCGCCCAGGACCGGGAACAGCCGCATCCCCCAGCGGTCGAGATGGGTGAAGGCGTCCCACACGACGTGCGTCAGCGCGCCGAGCGCGGCCGACAGGTACCACCGGGCCGTGAGCGCCGGGCGGATCCGGGCGCGTGGCGTCCCGCAGCGCAACAGCGTGGCCACCCGTGCCTGTCGTCGCACCGGAACCAGCGCCACCAGAGGTTCGCGCAGCAGGAGCCACAGTCCCACCAGCGCCCAGGTGACCAGCACGTCGACCGTGAACACGCCCGTGAACGAGTGTGTGACGTCGCCGAACGCCATCGCCTCGGGCAGGACACTCGCCGCGTAATAGGTCATGTCGGGAGAGAGGGAACCTGCCACCAGTACGGCCGGAACGAGCGCGGCCCGGCCGGTTCCGTCGGTGCGTACGGCGGGCAGGACAGCCGCCGCATGGCTCAGCGTGAACGGCAACAGGGCTCCTCGCGTGCGATGTTGATAGGGCCGGTCGCCCCCGAGGGGCGGAGCAGCCAGTATGCGGGACGTCCGTTGGGCGGACCGCGTATGGCCAATCGGTAAAAATCGGTCATCAACGGGTGTCCGGGCAAAGGAAGTTGTCGTAGGGTCGCCTGGGTCACCGTGCCGGCCGCGCGGTCGAACGTACGAGCACGCATGAAAAAGCGTCGCGAGGGCAACTGTCGCGGCGAGTCGATCGTCACAACAGGCGCGGGCGTCACACGGCGGGCCCGACAGACAGAGACCGGGCGCTCGGGCGTCCAGCGGGAGGGGTTCACTCTATGGCGGCGCAATTCGGCAGGCTGCGCAAAGGGGCGGTGAACACCACAGTGGCCGCGGTCGTGGTCGCGGCACTCGCCGCCTCCCAGGCTCCGGGAGTGATGACCGACGACGCCGGCAGAAAGATCTCCACCGGCACCCAGCCCTCACCGGACACGGCCGCCGAGCGCAGCGCGACCGGCAACTCGCCGTACTACACGGACCTTCCGCCGCTCAACAGCCCCAAACCCTCGCCGTCGGCGAACACGCCCGTGGACCCGGGTGCCACCGAGGCGGGCATCCCCGCGACCGTCCTGGACGCCTACAAGAAGGCCGCGACCGCGCTCCGGCAGTCCAAGCCGGGCTGCAACCTGGAGTGGCAGCTTCTCGCCGCCATCGGCAAGGTCGAGTCCGGCCAGGCCCGCGGCGGCCGCGTCGGCGCCGACGGCACCACCATCTCGCCGATCCTCGGTCCGCAGCTCAACGGCAACGGCTTCGCGAGCATCAGCGACACCGACGACGGCGCCTACGACGGGGACAGCAGCTACGACCGTGCAGTCGGCCCCATGCAGTTCATCCCGTCCACCTGGGCCTGGGCCGGCCGCGACGGCAACGGCGACGGCGAGAAGAACCCCAACAACATCTACGACGCCGCACTCGCCGCCGGTCACTACCTGTGCCGCTTCGGCTGGGACCTGTCCACCCGGGACGACCTCGACAGCGCCATCCTCAGCTACAACAACTCACGGGAGTACCTCGACCTCGTCCTGACGTGGCTGGAGTACTACCGCAAGGGGACCCACGAGATCCCCGACGGCACGGGCGCCCTCCCGTCCGACCGCAGCGACGACGGTGCCGGCCCGACGCCGACGACCCCCACCCGGCCCGCCCGGCCCACCAAACCCACCAAGCCCACGGCGCCGTCGAGGCCGGACAGCCCCAAGCCCGGCGACAACGGCGGCGGTTCCTCCACCCCCGGGCCGAAGCCGCCGGCCACGACCCCGCCGCACACCACCCCTCCCACCCCCACCGACACGGTGGACCACCTGGAGGACGCGGGCGCCGGCAGGCTCACCGCGATGGCGGGCGACACCTTCATGCGGAAGATCGCCGCCCGCGCCGAGACCGAAGGCGGCAAGGGCGTCGCCAAGGTCCGGATCCGTTTCACGATCGTCGGCGCCACCGACGCCACCTTCGTCAACGGTGAGAAGTACGCCGCCACCGTCACCGACAGTGCGGGCGAGGCCGTGGCGCCGGCACTCAAGGCGGGCGAGGACACGGGCGAGTTCGTCGTCCGGGCCACCGTCGTCGGCCGTGCGATCGGCGTCGAGTACAGGGCCACGGTCACCGAGCGCGTCGCCGACACCCTGGCCCGCACCAGCGAGACCGCGCTGACCTGCATCCCGGGCGGCGAGTTCGCCGACCAGGTCGAGGTGAAGGCGACCTACAAGGGCGCCGTCGCCGACAAGGTCGCGGCCACCGCCACGCTCGTCAAGGCCACGGACGACCCGGCCGAGAACGACAAGGGCCCCTACTTCAAGGATGCCGACGGCAAGCCCGTACGCACCCTCACCGGCCTGACCACGGACGCCAAGGGCCTGCTCAAGCTGCCGAAGCTGTACGCCGACGACACCGCCGGCACGTACCTGCTCCGCATCGAGACCGCGGGCGGCGCGGCCCTGACCGTCGAGCTGAAGGTGGCGGCGGCCGAGACATCGCCCAGCCCGACCCCGTCGGAGTCGGGGACCGGGTCGGCCTCGCCGTCGCCGAGCCCGTCCGCGTAGACCCGGCGCCACCGGACGAGGGGCGTCCTCCCGCCACGGCGGACAGGGCGCCCCTCGTCCGTGTGCCTGACGTGTTCTCATCTCGCCCTGCCGTTGCTACGGTGCCAGAACTGACGACCTGTCAGGTGTGCCCGCTCCGCGACTCCGGGAGGCCCGACATGCGCGCCCTGATCGCCGCCGCGGCCGGTCTCGCCACCGCCCTCGCCCTGGTCCTCGCGCTCACCGCCCTCGGCGCCCCGTCGGGCGGGACATCCCCGAAGCCGCTGCTGACGACGGTGCCCGCACACCCGTGACCGCCCGCCCGGGAGGGAGGCCGAGATGCGCCGCAAGGCCGGCCTGTTCCTGCTCGCCCTGGCCGTGTTCTTCGCGGCCCTGTCCCCGCTGCTGCGCTGGTACGCCTTCCCGCGCCTGGCCAAGATCCCGGCCCACCAGTACCAGAACATGGTCCTGGAGGCGAAGGACGCCACCCTCCTCGACTACGGCACGATGCAGGCCCGCAAGGTCCCGAAGGTCACCATCGTGCAGACCCTCAAGGGCAACGTCGAAGCCTCGGAGCGGATCGAGCGGACGGCGGAGAACGACGTCGTGGTCTGGGAGGGCCTGTCGTACGTCGTCGGACCCGACGGCAAGATGGTCTCCAAGATCCCCGAGCGCTACATCTTCGACGCCCACACCCAAGAACCCGTGCACGCCGCCGGCGAGATGGTCGACGGCGACCCCGTCAGGCGCGAGGGCATCGAGTTCAAGTGGCCCTTCCTCACGGAGAAGCGGGCCTACGAGTACTTCGACGCCCAGACCCGCACCAGTGCCCCCATCCACTACAAGGGCACCCAGGACTTCCGCGGCGTCGAGGTCTACTACTTCGAGCAGACCATCCCGTGGACCGAGGTGGAGTTCCCCAAGGCGATGCCCGTCAAGGGGATCACACCGGAGTCGGTCGCCGAGACCGGCACCACCCGCTGGTACACGACCGTCCGCAAGTTCTGGGTCGAACCCCTCACCGGCGCCCCCGTCTACGGCGAGGAGATCCACAAGGAGGAACTGCGCGGCGGCACCCTGCTCGGCGGCCGTGACAGGGTCACCGCCTTCGCAGGCCACGTGAAGATGCGCGAGGACTACATCGACCACACCGTGGACCTCGTCAAGTCCCACCGCACCCCGGTCCTGCTCATGACGTCGTATCTGCCCTGGGGCTTCCTGACCCTCGCGGTGCTGCTGCTGTCACTCGCCCTCTACCTGGAGGCACGCGGCCGCCGCCCCGGCGATGCGAAGCCCGCCCAGGACGCCGAAGCGGAACCGGTCACCGCCTGAGCCGGGCGTTGGTGTGCCGGGTCGGTTCCGCGTCGGCGGGGTCCTCGGGCCATGGATGCCGGGGATAGCGGCCGCGCAGCTCCGCGCGCACACCCTTGTAGCCGTCCCGCCAGAAGGAGGCCAGGTCGGCCGTGACGGCGGCGGGACGCCCGGCGGGGGAGAGCAGATGCACGAGCAGCGGCACGCCGGCGACGGCCGGCGACTCGTGCAGCCCGAACATCTCCTGCAACTTCACGGCGAGCACGGGCTGTGCCGGATCGCCGTAGTCGATCCGGATCCTGGACCCGCTCGGCACGGTGATCCGCTCCGGCGCGAGCTCGTCGAGCCGCCCTGCCTCCCCCGAGGCCCACGGCAGCAGCCGGGTGAGCGCCTGCCCGGCATCGATCCGCGCGAGGTCGGCCCGCCGCCCGGCCCGGCTCAGCTCGGGCTCCAACCACTCCTCCACGCGCGCGTGCAGCGCGTCGTCGGAGACGTCCGGCCAGGGATCACCGAGGCGCAGACGCAAGAAAGCGAGCCGCTGCCGCAGCACGCGGGCGTCGGGCGACCAGCGCAAGAGACCGAGCCCCTCCTGCCGTAGCCCTTCGAGCAGCGCGTCCCGCACGAGCGCGGGATCGGCGTCCCGCAACGGCCGCACCGCGAGCTCGATCGCCCCCAGCCGCTCCACGTGCCGCGCGACGACGTCCCCGTCGGCCCAGCGGACCTCCTGGCCCGCGGAGCGCAGTGACGGCGCCGCCGACCGGGCCGTGTCCTCGTCCACCGCGGCAGCGAGCTGCACACGCGCGTGCCCCTTGCCGACGGGGCGGTCCGCCACGGCGACCGCGATCCAGGGGGCGCCGCGCAGCGCGGATCCGTCGGGGAGCTCCGCACGCGTGCCGGAGGCCATGAGGTAGGAACCGCCGTCGGCCTTGGCGACACGCTCGGGGAAGGCCAGGGCCGCGACCAGCCCGGCCGGACCCTGCTCCCCGGCGGTCACGCCGGCGCCGGTGGCTCCGCCACCACCCGCGGGGCGCGGCGGCACCTCGGCGGGCGACCCCCGCTCATCCGAGCCGGGGGCGGGCGCGGACTGCCCGGCCACGGCCCGCAGCCGCCGCACCTCCGCCCGCCAGCGCGCCGCGTAGGCGTCACCCCCGCGCCGGGCCGCGCGCAGCGCACCGGCGAGATCGTCCCCGTACTCCCGCGGCGCCACCTCGCTGAGCAGCGCCACCACCTCCGCGGCCGCGTCGGCGTCCCCGGCGTCCAGCAGCGCCCGCCCCAGCCGGGGATGCAACCCCAGCCGTGCCAGCCGCACGCCCCGCTCCGTCGCCCTGCCGGCCGCGTCCACCGCCCCGATGGCCGTCAGCACCTCCCTCGCCGCCGCCATCGCCCCGCCCGGCGGCGGATCCAGCAGCGCCAGCCCCGCCGCGTCCGGGTCACCCCAGCACGCCGTCTGCAACGCGAACGCCGTCAGGTCGGCCACCTTGATCTCCGGCGCCGGGAATCGCGGCAGCCGCGCGTCCTCCGCCTCCGCCCAGCAGCGGTACACCGCCCCCGGCGCCTCACGCCCGGCCCGCCCCGCCCGCTGCCGCCCGGCCGCCTGCGAGGCCCGTACCGTCGTCAGCGCGCTCAGCCCGCGCGCGTGGTCCACACGAGGCTCCCGCGCCAGCCCCGAGTCGACGACGACCCGCACTCCGGGAACCGTCAGGGACGACTCGGCAACGGAGGTCGCCAGCACCACCCGGCGCCGCTCCGAGCGGGCCAGCACCGCGTCCTGCACGGCCGCCGGAGCCCGCCCGTGCACCTGGAGCACCTCGGCGCCGCCGAGATCCCCCAGCTGCCCGGCCACCCGCGCGATCTCACCCACGCCGGGCAGGAAGCACAGCACGTCACCCACCCGCTCGGTCAGCGCACGCCGCACCACCGACGCCACATGCGTCAGCAGAGCGGGATCCACGCGCATGCCGTGCGGCGGCCGTACCGGACGGGCCGGCGGCGCCCACACCACCTCCACCGGATGCGCGGCCCCCCTCGCCTCGACCACCGGCGCACCGCCCAGCAGCCGCGCCCATCCCTGCGCGTCCGTCGTCGCCGACGCCGCGACCAGCCGCAGCTCCGGCCGCAGCGTCTGCCGTACGTCCCACAGGAACGCCGCCACCGTGTCCGCGTCCAGGTGCCGCTCGTGGCACTCGTCGAGCACCACCACGTCCACACCCGCGAGCTCCTGATCGCGCTGCAGCCGCTGGAGCAGCACACCGGTCGTGACCACCTCCACGCGCGCGTGGCGCCCGACGACCCGCTCACCGCGCACGGTGTACCCGACGCTCTCACCGGCCTTCTCGCCCAGCAGCCACGCCATCCGCCGCGCGGCGGCCCGGGCCGCGATCCGCCGCGGCTCGGCGACGACGACCCGCCGCGCCGGCCCGTCCCCCAGCAGTCCTGCCAGAGCGAGCGGCACCAGCGTGGTCTTGCCGGTGCCGGGCGGCGCCACCAGGACCGCCGTACCGGGCCCCTCCAGGGCATCGGTCAGGGCGGGCAGGGCGCTGCGTACCGGAAGGGCGTCCAGGGCGTCGTAACGGATCACGCCCTCAGTCTCTCCCCCGGCCTCCGGCCGGCGGTGCCCCCATCTCGCTTCGCTCGCACACGAAGATCGCCGTCCCCGGGATCAGGTTCCCGCGCAGCGGCGACCAGCCGCCCCACTCCGAGGTGTTCCAGGCGGGCCACTCCGGCTCCACCAGGTCCACCAGCCGGAAGCCCGCCGCCGTGATGTCCCGGACGCGGTCGCCCAGGGTGCGGTGGTGCTCGACGTAGACCGCGTGGCCCTGCTCGTCCTGCTCCACGTACGGCGTGCGGTCGAAGTAGGAGGCCGAGACGGACAGGCCCTCGGGCCCGGGCTCGTCCGGGAAGGCCCAGCGGATCGGATGCGTCACGGAGAAGACGAATCGGCCCCCGGGGCGCAGTACCCGCCGGACCTCCCGCAGCACCAGCACCGGGTCGGCGACGAAGGGCAGCGCGCCGTACGCCGAGCACGCCAGGTCGAAGGAGGCGTCGGCGAAGGGAAGGGCGCCCGCGTCGGCGCAGACGAGCGGGAACGCGCCGCCGATGCGCAGGGCGTGCTGGAGCTGGCGGTGGGAGATGTCCAGGGCGACCGGGCGGGCGCCCTGCGCGGCCAGCCAGCGTGCGCACTGGGCCGCGCCGGCGCCGATCTCCAGGACGTCCTTGTCCTTGAGTTCCTCCGGCGGGCCGAGCAGCTCGGCCTCGACCTCGTCCAGGCCCTCGGGGCCCCAGACGAAACGGTCGTCGCCGAGGAACGTGCCGTGCTCGACCTGGTACTCGTCCGCGTTGCGGTCCCACCAGCCCCGGTTCGCCCGGGAACTCTCCGCGACACCGGCGCCGCGCCGGGTGGCCTCGGGTTCGAAGGCTTCGGTTTCGGACGCTTCGGGCTCTTGGATGATCGGCTCCCTCGTCGTACTCTTCCGTCCAGCCCGTCCCGGCGGTGCCGCGAAAGGGGCACCTCGGCCTCTGCGTGGCCTCGGAAGACTGGACTTGTGCCGGTTATGCGGCGATCCGCCCCGCGTGGGCGGCTTCGCGCATTGACCCTGTCCGGCTGCCCCCGTATGCTACAAGTTGCGCTGCGGGCCTGCGCACCTCAGACGTAGCAGGCTGCGCTCGCATCTGTTGTATGTCCCCTCGGTTGTCGAGGCGCCACCAGGATTTTCAGTGGCGCTTCCTTGGCTGTCCGGCTTCTTCAGAGCGAAACGGGCTCCCGGCGTAAGCAGTACCTACGACTTCAATGTCCGTACCGGAGCCCTTTCCCACATGACGAGCAGCACCGAGACCACCGCCACCACCCCGCAGGTAGCGGTCAACGACATCGGTAACGAGGAAGCCTTCCTCGCCGCGATCGACGAGACGATCAAGTACTTCAACGACGGCGACATCGTCGACGGCGTCATCGTGAAGGTCGACCGGGACGAGGTCCTGCTCGACATCGGTTACAAGACCGAAGGTGTCATCCCGAGCCGCGAGCTCTCGATCAAGCACGACGTCGACCCCAACGAGGTCGTCGCCGTCGGTGACGAGATCGAGGCCCTGGTCCTCCAGAAGGAGGACAAGGAAGGCCGCCTGATCCTCTCGAAGAAGCGCGCCCAGTACGAGCGTGCCTGGGGCACCATCGAGAAGATCAAGGAAGAGGACGGGATCGTCACCGGTACCGTCATCGAGGTCGTCAAGGGTGGTCTCATCCTCGACATCGGCCTCCGTGGCTTCCTGCCGGCCTCCCTGGTCGAGATGCGCCGTGTCCGCGACCTCCAGCCGTACGTCGGCAAGGAGCTCGAGGCCAAGATCATCGAGCTGGACAAGAACCGCAACAACGTGGTCCTGTCCCGTCGTGCCTGGCTGGAGCAGACCCAGTCCGAGGTCCGCCAGACGTTCCTCACGACCCTGCAGAAGGGTCAGGTCCGTTCCGGTGTGGTCTCCTCGATCGTCAACTTCGGTGCCTTCGTGGACCTGGGTGGCGTCGACGGTCTGGTCCACGTCTCCGAGCTGTCCTGGAAGCACATCGACCACCCCTCCGAGGTCGTCGAGGTCGGCCAGGAGGTCACCGTCGAGGTCCTCGACGTCGACATGGACCGCGAGCGCGTCTCCCTGTCGCTGAAGGCGACCCAGGAAGACCCGTGGCAGCAGTTCGCCCGCACCCACCAGATCGGCCAGGTCGTGCCCGGCAAGGTCACGAAGCTGGTTCCGTTCGGTGCGTTCGTCCGCGTGGACGAGGGCATCGAGGGTCTGGTCCACATCTCCGAGCTGGCCGAGCGCCACGTGGAGATCCCGGAGCAGGTCGTCCAGGTCAACGACGAGATCTTCGTCAAGGTCATCGACATCGACCTCGAGCGTCGTCGCATCAGCCTCTCGCTGAAGCAGGCCAACGAGTCCTTCGGTGCCGACCCGGCCTCGGTCGAGTTCGACCCGACCCTGTACGGCATGGCCGCGTCCTACGACGACCAGGGCAACTACATCTACCCCGAGGGCTTCGACCCCGAGACCAACGACTGGCTCGAGGGCTACGAGAAGCAGCGCGAGGAGTGGGAGCGCCAGTACGCCGAGGCGCAGACCCGCTTCGAGCAGCACCAGCAGCAGGTCATCAAGTCCCGCGAGGCCGACGCCGCTGCCGCGGCCGAGGGCGGCGAGGCTGCGGCTCCGGCCGCGTCCGGCGGCGGCTCGTACTCCTCCGAGGGCCCGGACAACTCCGGCGCGCTGGCCTCGGACGAGGCGCTTGCCGCGCTCCGCGAGAAGCTGGCCGGCGGCCAGAGCTGAACGCTCGCTGAGCAGTAGCTCCTGACTGAGGGGCCGCACCTTTCGAGGTGCGGCCCCTCAGCCGTGTCTGGGGGCGGCCGACCAGCGGCCGGATCCGCAAAGATCGTGAGTCGCCCTGTCCCGGGAATGTCCACGCCCGTAAGGGCGTTGTCACGTACGGACACAAGGAGGAGCGGTCACAGTGCTTGATCCGCAGGGTTTGTACGCATGGGAGCCGAAGGGTCTGGCGGTCGTCGACATGGCGCTGGCCCAGGAGTCGGCCGGTCTTGTCATGCTCTACCACTTCGACGGATACATCGACGCGGGGGAGACCGGCGACCAGATCGTCGAGCGGATCCTCGACTCGCTGCCCCACCAGGTCGTCGCCCGCTTCGACCACGACCGGCTGGTGGACTACCGCGCCCGCCGTCCGCTGCTGACGTTCAAGCGCGACCGCTGGAGCGGCTACGAGGAGCCCGCTATCGAGGTGCGGCTCGTCCAGGACGCCACCGGGGCGCCCTTCCTGCTGCTGTCCGGGCCCGAGCCGGACGTGGAGTGGGAGCGTTTCGCGGCGGCCGTGAAGCAGATCGTGGAGCGGCTGGGCGTGCGCCTGTCGGTGAACTTCCACGGCATCCCCATGGGCGTCCCGCACACCCGCCCGGTCGGCCTCACCCCGCACGGCAACCGCACCGAACTCGTCCCGGGCCACCGCAGCCCCTTCGACGAGGCCCAGGTGCCCGGCAGCGCCGAGTCCCTCGTCGAGTACCGGCTGATGGAGGCCGGGCACGACGTCCTGGGCGTCGCCGCGCACGTCCCGCACTACATCGCCCGCTCGCCGTACCCGGACGCGGCCCTGACCGTCCTGGAGGCCGTCACCGCGGCCACCGGACTCGTCCTGCCCGGCATCGCGCACTCCCTGCGCACCGAGGCCCACCGCACGCAGAACGAGATCGACCGCCAGATCCGCGAGGGCGACGAGGAGCTGACCAACCTCGTCGAGGGCCTGGAGCACCAGTACGACGCGATCGCCGGGGCCGAGAGCCGCGGCAACATGCTCGCCGAACCGGTCGACATCCCGTCGGCCGACGAGATCGGCCGTGAGTTCGAGCGGTTCCTGGCGGAGCGCGAGGGCGACAACTGACGGCAGCCGAGGGGGCCGGTCCTGCCGGGCGCGCTGTCGGTGGCAGGGCCTAAGCTTCGGCACATGTTGAAGGTGGGCCTGACCGGCGGCATCGGTGCCGGCAAGAGCGAGGTGTCGCGGCTGCTCGTGGAGTGCGGGGCCGTGCTGATCGACGCGGACCGCATCGCGCGTGAGGTCGTCGCACCCGGCACGCCCGGTCTCGCGGCCGTCGTCGAGGCATTCGGCGAGGACGTGCTCGCCGCGGACGGCAGTCTGGACCGGCCCAAGCTGGGCTCGATCGTCTTCGCCGACCCCGACCGGCTCGCCGTGCTGAACTCGATCGTCCACCCCCTCGTCGGTGCCCGCTCCCGCGCGCTCGAAGAGGCCGCCGCCGAGGACGCCGTGGTCGTCCACGACGTACCGCTCCTCACGGAGAACGGCCTCGCGCCGCTCTACGACCTCGTGATCGTCGTCGACGCGAACGCCGAGACCCAGCTCGACCGGCTGGTCCGGTTGCGCGGCATGGCCGAGGAGGACGCACGGGCGCGTATGGCCGCGCAGGCCACACGTGAGGAGCGTCTGGAGATCGCGGACATCGTCATCGACAACGACGTCCCACTGGAAGCGCTTCAGCGGCGCGTCAAGGACGTGTGGGCGGACCTGGTGCGCCGGGCCCAGGGGGCTCAGCACACCACCCGGCCCCAGCCGCCCCAGGAATAGCGGCTCGGTGTTCGCGCGTTGAACCGTCCCAGTGAGGGAAGGACTTCGCCGTGCCCGAGACCAGCGGTTCGACCGGACGTACTCCGCAGACGCATGTCATCGACTTCCGCGCCGCCGAGCAACTGCTCGCCGCACGCGACCCGCGAGGCGCGGTGAAGCTGCTCGACGGGGTCATCGCCGCGCACCCCGAGAACACCGCCGCCCGGCTGCTGCGCGCGCGTGCCTTCTTCGCCGCCGCTCAACTACGGCCCGCGGAGCTGGAGTTCACCATCGTCCTGGAGCGTGAACCGGACAACGCGTTCGCGCACTTCGCGCTCGCCCGGACCTATGAGCGCCAGGCGAGACCCGAGCAGGCCAAGCGCCACTTCCGGTTGGCGGCGGCACTCGACCCGAACCCGGAGTACCTGAAGGCGGCCCGGTTCGACGAGTGAGCGACGACCCTGAGGCGGGAGCGAGGGGCCGGCTACCGGCGGTGGTCCCCCCGGGCCGGCGGGTACGGACGGTTCGGCGACGGCGGCCGGTGGGGACGGCTGTCGGGCGGGCTGTACGGCGGTATGTCGCGGCCCGGCTGGTAGTGCGGGCCCTGACGGATGTGCCGCAGGACCATCGCCAGGTCGACGGTGATCACCAGCCACAGCGCCCCGCAGGCCGCCGCCCAGCCGGGTCGGCCGACGAGCGCGAACGCGACGGTACCGAAGACCGTCCAGACGACACCCCACACGCACAGCCAGAAGCGGACCCGCAGCGCACTGCGTGCTGTCGTCGGCTCGCTGCCCGTACGCATCCGCATCACCACTCCTTCTTGAAAGGTACTCCTCGTACCCGCCGGATTCCTTGCAGGGGGCTCAGTGCTACCGGACACCGATGACCTCGCCGAGATGCTGCTCGACCTCCAGGTGAACCACGAGGACGTCAACGACCTCGTGCGGATGGGCCGACGCGTCACGGACGACCCGGAACTGCGTCGGCTGCTGGAGGGGTTCGTCGACGAGCTGGTCCGGGGGCTGGGCGAGGTCGGCGACCCGACCGGGCGGTGCGCCTCGGACTGGGAGCTGGACTGGCCCTCGGGGGCGCTGCGGCGCTGCTTCCCCGTGTACGTGTTCGTCGCGGCACTGCCGTACACACGCGCGTACCACCGAGAGCGCGGCATCCCGGCCGAGGTCTCCCGGCGTACCCTCGCCGACCTCGGGCGGAACATGGCCGAGCACCGCAGGCGGTACGGCCGGACCGGGGTGCAGGCCCCGTGGTGGCTCGTCCGTCACTTCCGCGGCGAGCTGTATCAACTGGGGCGGCTCCAGTTCGAGCGGACGCGGCTCGGGGAGCGGACGGCTGCCGCGCTCGCGGCGGCCGGGCTCGACGCCGGCCCGGGCACGCCCTGTCTGAACCTGCACATCCCCGACTTCCACGGACCGCTCTCCCCGGCCGCCGTCGACCGGTCGCTGGCGCTCGCCCGCGAGTTCTTCCCGCGGCACTTCCCGCAGGAGCGGTACGCGGCCGCGACCTGCCACTCCTGGCTGCTGGACCCGCAGCTCGCCGAGTACCTTCCCGAGGACTCCAACATCGTCCGGTTCCAGACACGCTGGAGCATGGCCCCCCAGGGCGGCGAACCCACCGACACCGAGCCGGTCCGATTCGTGTTCGGGGACCCGGAGTCGCCTGTCGACGGCCTGCCGCGCCGAACGGCCCTGGAGCGGGCGGTCGGAGACCATCTGCGGGCGGGCGGACACTGGTACATCGGGCACGGCTGGCTGCCGTGGGACGGGGGCGGGTGAAAGCCGCCAGAACTCCCGTCGTGCAGCGATGAGTTCCGCCGCGAAGCCGGGTCTACCCCTGTGACAGCACCACGGACCACCGCTCACACAGGAGAACCCCCATGTCCGAGACGACCGCCTCCGTCGGCGCCTCCGCCCCGTCCGGCACCGTCATCGCCGAGTCCGCGACCCCGCGCGGCCGCCGGGCCCGAATCGCCCTGCGCGGACTGCAGATACTGCTCGCCCTCTTCTACGCCGTCGCGAGCGGGCTGCCCAAGCTGATCGCGCACCCGACGGCCGTCGAGGGCTTCGAGGAGCTCGGCTGGGGCAGCACGGGGATGTACATCATCGGCGCACTCGAACTCGCCGGTGCCCTCGCGCTGTTGATCCCGGTGCTGCAGTCCGTGGCGGCCATGGCGCTGAGCGCCCTGATGGTGGGGGCGTTCGTCGTCACGATCACGGCCTTCGAGGGCGAGAACGCGGCGACACCGCTCATCCTGATCGTGCCGCTCGCCCTGATCGCCTGGGCCCGGCGAAGCTCCAACGCCGATCTGCTGCGGCTGCTGCGACGGCGTGCGTGAGCCGACGGCATCGGTGGCGTCCGGAACGGGGCTCGTCGGCCCGCTGGACGCCACCGTCGTACGTCACGGTCCGGGGGGCCGTCCCGCGCCGCCCATGAGGCCGCGCAGCCGTTCCATCTCCCGCCGGTCCCGCTTCGTCGGCCGGCCCGTGCCGCGGTCGCGGACACCGGCCGGGGCGACGGCCTCGCGAGGCGGCGGAGGGGGCGAGTTGTCGACGTAGCACTGGGCGGCCACCGGGGCACCGACCCGTTTGCGGATGAGCCGCTTGACGATGACGATCCGCTCCCGGTTCTCCTGCCGAACGCGCACCTCGTCGCCCACACGCAGGGAATGGGAGGGCTTCACGTTCTGGCCGTTCACGCGTACGTGCCCGCCCTTGCAGGCGGTGGCGCCCAGGGAGCGGGTCTTCACCAGACGTACGGCCCAGATCCAGCTGTCGACCCGGACGGACTCGCCGTTCTGCGGACCGGCGGCCTCCGCCGCGGCCACGGCGGCGGCGGTCTTCGGGTCGACGACGGGCCGCTCGGCCTTCGCCGCGTCCGGCTGACCCTCGGCCGTGCTGCCGGCCCTCTCCTCGACATCCTCGGAAGCCATGCTCCGACCTTAGCCCGCGGACCAGGTCGGGGCGGCCGTACGGTGGAGCTGTGGACGCCCTCGCCGCTCTCGACCGCCGGATCGCGGACTGCCGGGCCTGCCCGCGGCTGGTGGCCTGGCGTGAGGAGGTGGCCCGCACCAGGCGCGCCGCCTTCGCCGACCAGACGTACTGGGGCCGACCGGTACCCGGCTTCGGCCCGTCGGACGCCCGGCTGCTGATCGTCGGGCTCGCCCCGGCCGCACACGGGGGCAACCGCACCGGGCGGATGTTCACCGGAGATCGTTCCGGGGACGTGCTCTACCAGGCGCTGTACGACGTCGGCCTCGCCACGCAGCCCACCTCGGTCGCGGTGGGCGACGGCCTGGAGCTGTCCGGCGTCCGTGTCACGGCGCCGGTGCACTGTGCCCCGCCCGCCAACAAGCCCACGCCGGGGGAGCGGGAGACGTGCCGGCCCTGGCTGCTTCAGGAGCTGAGGCTGCTGCGGCCCACGCTGCGGGCGGTCGTCGTGCTGGGGGCGTTCGGCTGGCAGGCGACGCTGCCGGCGCTCGCGGAGGCGGGATGGAGCGTGCCGCGGCCGCGGCCCGCCTTCGCACACGGGACGCGGGTCGCGCTGGACGGGCTCGACGGCCGTGACCGGCTCGACCTCTTCGGATGCTTCCACGTCAGCCAGCGCAACACCTTCACCGGCAGGCTCACGCCTGCGATGCTGCGGGAGGTGCTGCGTTCGGCGGCGGTCGCGGCCGGGCTCGAAACCGAGGCGACGCGGTCTCCGTAGGGACGTTACGTTGATCGAATGGGCCTCTGTCCGCAGATCGAGCCGTACCTCGTCCAGGGCAGCCTCGACTTCGGCAACCTCCTCGGCACCGTATGGCGCCTCCATCATGCCCGGCCGCGCAGCGAGTTGGTCGTCGTCGACGAGGCCGGGCACGACACGGCGGCACCCGGGATGACCGAGGCGCTGATCGCGGCGACGGACAAGTACGCGCACCTCGAAGGAGACTCGTTCACATGGCAGTCATTCACCACACGACCCTGAAGCCGACGAAGGTGGAACTCCTCACCTCCTGGCTGCCCACCCGCCCCTGGTACGCGGGCGGCACGGGCGAACCGCAGCTGACCAAGGCGGGCGGCTTCCGGCTGGACGACCCCGAGGGCGAGGTCGGGATCGAGTTCATGGTGGTCACCGACACGTCCGGCCCCAGCCCTCACACGTACCTGGTACCGCTCACCTACCGCGGCGCACCGCTCGACGGCGCGGAGCACGCCCTGGTCGGCACCATGGAGCACGGGGTGCTGGGTCCGCGCTGGGTGTACGACGGCTGCCACGACCCGGTGCTGCTCGCCCAGCTGGCGGCCCTGCTGGAGGGCCGGGTGCACGCCCAGGCGCAGAGCGTCAGCGACACACCCGACCACGAGGTCACCCGTTCCCACGCCGGTGACGAAGCCCTTCCTCCGGCCTTCCCCACAATCACCGACGACCCCGAGGGCACCGACCTCACCGCACCGCGGGGCGTGACCCTCCACCTGCACCGCGTCCTGCGGCCCGCCCCGGACGGTCAGCCCCTCCCGGAGCCGGGCTCGACGGGCCATGTCGCGGGCGCCTGGTCCATGCCGGACGGCACCCGCGTCCGCGGGCTGTTCGCCACCTTGAGCGCGGGTCCGCGATCCTGACGGCGTACGGCGTGACCGTCCGGGCCGGGCTCGGTGTGCGGTGTTGTTCGCGCGGCCCACGGTCGGGGCGCTGTCCGTCCGGCCGACAGACGCGGCGCGGCCGCCCGCGACCGCGGGCCTGCGGCAGCTGACCGAGCGCGCTGGGGGTCCGGGTGGTTGTCGGCGGCGAGGGTCCCCGTTACGACACAGCCTGGACACGGCCGGGGTGGGCCGCAACTGCGTCGAACCGTCGTCGGTAACGGGCTCGGGGTCCTGGAGCTGGAGGACGGCGAGCGCGCGGAGTACGCGCTGCCGACGGCGGCCGAACGGGCCCGGGACGCCGGTGCCGAGGTCCTGGTGCTGGGGTGTGCCGGGATGACGGGGCTGGGACGGGCGATGGGGCAGAACCTGGGGCTTCCGGTGGTCGACGGGGTGGCGGCGGCCGTCGGACTCGCCGAGTCACTGGCCGCGTTGGGGCTGAGGACGAGCCGGGCCGGGAGTTACGGCAAGCCGTTGCCGAAGCGGCGGGCATGGGGGCGGCCGACGGGTTGACCACCCCTGCGCGGGGCGCGCCGGTCGGTCGCTCCTGCGCAGGGCCCATCGGCCGGTCGCTCCTGACGAAGGGCGGCCGAGGGGTCGCTCACCCCCGGCCCGGGCGCCAGACGTACCGCACGTCCGGCTCCCGCTCCTCGTTCCCGCTGCCGTCCGTGCGCTCGACGGCGACGAAGCCATGGCGTTCGTAGAAGCGGTGGGCGGGTGTGTTGACCTGGAAGGTCCACAGGCTCAGCCCGCCCGGGCGGCGGCGCTTGGCCAGGTCGACGAAGCGGTCGCCGATGCCACGGCCGCGCCAGTCGGGGTCGAGGTAGAGCTGGGAGAGCTGGTCGCCGTCGAGCACCATGACGCCGGTGACGCGGTCGGCGGCCTCGGCGACCCAGGTCTCTCGCAACAGCACCACCACTTCCCGGAAGTACGTCCGCACCTCGTCGTCGGAACGGGGCCGCACGACCGTCGGCAGCGCGGCGGCGAAGGACCGCAGCCAGACGTCGGCGACGGCGCCCGCGTCGGTCGCGACGGCCCGGCGGAGCGCCACGGGGGTCACGACCGCGGCTCCCGGACCGCCTCCGGGACGACGGCGGTGGCCGTGATCTCCACCAACTGCCCCTGGTACCCGAGGCAGGCGACCCCGAGCAGCGTGGACGCGTGCGGACCGGCGCTCAGCCCCGACGCCTCGACGACGTCCCAGACGGCGGACAGCACCGCCGTGTCACCGCTGACGACGTACACGTCGGTGGACAGCACGTGTGCCAAGTCGCTTCCGACCGCGCGCAGTTGCTCCGCCAGGTTGGCGATCACCTGCTCGGTCTGCCGCACCGGGTCTCCCTCGCCGACGAGGTTCCCGTCGGCGTCGAGGGGCACCGAACCGGCGAGAAAGGCGAGCCTCGTGCCGGCCTCGACGACGGAGGCGTGCGAGTAGGTGGGGGGTGGGAAGAGGGCGGGGGAGGTCACGCGGCGGATGGCGGTACGGGCGGTCATGCGGGCTCCTGAGGGCCGGGGTGGAGTGCGCGGCGGTCGACCCGCCGATCATGAGTGCCCGCACCGGCCCGCGCATCCGATTTTCCCGCGCCGGTCACCCCGCGGGTCCCACCGCGCCCGTGGAGTCACGCAGCTGTCGTTCGCATTCCCGGGCGAGTTCCGGGTACGCCTCGGCGATGGCCGCGTAGACCCTGCGGCGCAACACCTCCTCGGCCGCCGCCCGTCCCGCGCTGTCGCGCAGGTCGGCGAGGATGTCGTCGTAGCGGCTCAGCCGGTGGCGCAGATAGTCGACCTTCCAGCGGTCGAGGATCCCGGCCGCCCCGGTACGCCCCGTCGGCTCCCCGCTCTGCGCGGTGCGCTCCGCGGCCCGCCGCTCATGGTGCGCGACGGCGAGCACCGTCAGCCTGGCCGGTGCCAGCCGTGGCACGTCCAAGGCCTCCGCGGCCACCCGCGCCGACACCTCGCGCCGCCTGCGCTGCGAGGCGGCCCGCGCTCCCGGGGAGCGACGTGCGGCTACGGCGGACAGGGCCCGGAACTCCTCGCTCCGCTCGGCGGCTTCGACGCGCTCGATGCGGTAGAGGCGGGTCGGCGGGGCCGACCGGGAGACGGGACTGGCCCGCAACAGATCCGGTCCGTGGAGCAGTTGGCGCACCATGGCCACGGTCCACCCGCGGGCGCGCAGGTTGGCGGCGGAGAGATACGCGCGGGCAGGCCGCTGCCGTTCCTCGCTCTGCTCCCTCGGGCCCTTCTCGTGCGTCGCCATGACCGCTCCCCCCGTCGTCGTGACACTGAGTGACGAGATCATTGATAACGCGCGGCACTGACAACGCGGTCGAGCGGCGGCGGCCCTGCTCCGGCGAGCGGTCGCGGTCCTTCGTGGTTGCGTTCATAAAGAACGTGGCGTTTTCAAGCATCGTCACATCCCCGAAACGTTCACGTCCTCCCGCCTCCAGCAACCCGTTCTACCGTGGACAGCACAGCCAACAGCCCCGGCCGCCGTCGCCCGAAGGCACCACCCCTCGCCCTCGACGAGACGACAGGAGCCCCGTGTCCCGCCCCGCACCATCGTTCCTCGCCCTCCCTCCCTGGCTCGCCCACGCCCTGCGCGCCCAAGGCGGCCCCGTGCCCTGGAGCGCGGTCGTCCGGGGAGCACTGGCCGCCGGACCGTTGCTGTCCGTCGGGGTGGCCACGGGTCACACCACCCTGGGCGTCGTGGCCGCCGTCGCCGCCATGCTGGCCGGCGTCAACGACCGTCCCGGCAGCCGCCGTGCCTCCGTCAGGCGGCTCGGGGCGCCCGCGCTGGCGGGAGCGGCGGGGGTGCTCGCCGGGACGTACGCCGGGGAACACGTCGGAGCGGTTCCGCTGACTGTCCTGCTCACCGGCCTCGGACTCCTCGCCGGGGGCATCAGCGCCGTCGGGCCCGTGGCCTCCGCCGCCGGTACGCAGCTTCTCGTCGCCGCCGCCATCGGGGCCGGGATGCCGTTGCCCGAGCCGGGATGGCAGCGGGCGCTCGGCTATCTGGCCGGGGCCGTGTGGCTGCTCGCGCTGCGCCTCGCGCTGCCCACGCCCGGTTCGCTCGCCGGGGACTTCCGGTTCGACGGGGAGCGGGAAGCCGTCGCCGACGTGTACGACGCCGTCGCGGACCTCCTCGACGCCGCCGGCGGCGCGCACGCCACCGCCCGACGCGCCGCGCTCACCGCGGCCCTCGATCACGCGCAGGACGCCCTCACCGGGCCCCGGCTGCGGCGGTACGCCTCCTCGTCCACCGAACGTCGGCTGCATGCGCAGTACGCCGCCGCGCTGCCGCTCGGCGAGGCCGCCACCGCGCTCGCCTGGGTGGGGGAAGCCGTGCCCGCCCGGGCCTCCGCGGGGCCCCGCCGGCTCGCCGCGGCCGTACGCGCCAACACACAGCCCGGCCCCCTCCCCGCGCCCCACCGCTCGGCGCCCGCCCTGCGTGCCCTCGACGACGCCCTGCTGCATGCCGCCGAGGCCTTCGACCGGGGGAAGGGAAGCGACCTGCACACCCGGCGGCATACGGCCGGAGACCTGATCCGAGGTGTGTTCGGGGCCGGCGGACGGGAGTACGGCCTGCGGGTCGCCCTGTGCTTCGGGGCCAGTGTCGGCATCGCCCAGGCCCTGCACCACGCCCAGTGGTACGGGCAGCACGAACACTGGTACTGGCTCCCGGCCACCACCGTCTTCCTCGTCAAGCCCGACCTCGGACCCCTCGTGTCCCGGGTGCTGTGCCGGGCCGCCGGCACCGTGCTGGGAGCCCTGCTCTTCGCCGGGTTCGCGGCCGTGCTGCCCCGGCCGGAAGGGCTCATCGCGCTCGTGGCGCTCAGCGGCGCCCTCATCCCCGTGGCGACGCGGCACTTCGCCGCCCAGACCCTGGTGGTGACCCTCCTCGTCCTCGCCCTGGTGATGGTGGGCGGCGAACCGCAGGCGTCCGCGAGCCGCATCGGGGAGACCCTGCTGGCCTGCGCGCTCGTGCTCGTCGTGGGGCACCTCCCGATGCCGGGGCAGCGGGGCGGGGGCGTGCGGTCACGCCTCACGGCGGCCGCCCGGGCCACCTACGCCTACCTCGCCCACGTGCTGCGTGAGTCCGGGGCCGGGAACACCGTCGACCTGCCGTACGGCCCCGACCCCGCCGCCCCCGGCGCCCGCGCCGTGCGCTGGACCCTCCGGCGCGAGGCCTACCGTGCGCTCGCCGAGGCCCGTGGCGCCATCGCCCTCGCTTCCGCCGAACTGCCCGCGCTCGCCCGGCACACGGAGGGCGCGGACGAGGTCGTCGCCACCCTCGAACGGCTCGTCGACGCGACGACCGCCTGCGCCGTGCACCTCGACGACTCCGGTCGGCTCACACCCGCGGACATCGGCCAGCTCGCCGGTCTCCTGGAGGAGCTGGAGAAGGAACGGGGTCGGTACGGGCTACGGTTCCCCGCACCCCCCGGCCTCCCCCTCGCCGTCTGAGACGGGTGCGACAGCACGTACGGCCACCAAGTGCCCGCCCGCCGCCGTCACTCCCGCCCGCACCTGGGTCGCGAACCCCTGCGCCGCCACGACCGGCTCCACCTTCCCGGCGATCTCCTCGGCCCTTCGCCCCTTGGGTGGCTCCCAGCACAGGCACAGCACACCGCCGGGCGCCAGCCACCGCCGCAGGGCGGCCACCGCGGCGACGGCCTCCTCGTCCTCGGCGTGGGCCCAGAAGAGGTTCACATTGACGGCGAAGACCTTGTCGAACGCGGCGACGGGGAAGTCGGCGTCCTCGAGGGACGCCCGGTGAAGGACCGCCCGGCCCGCCGCGACCCGGCGCGCGTTACGCAGCCGTGCCGCCCGTACCGCCGTCTCCGAGCGGTCGATCGCCGTCACCGTGCCGGAGGTCAGCCGCTCGCACACCAGGGCCACCGCTGCTCCCCGGCCGCAGCCGATCTCCAGCACCCGGTCGGTGGGGGAGACGTCCAGGTTCTCGACCGCCCAGGTCAGACGCTCCGGGACGTCACCCACGGCCCGTCTCTCCTCTCATCCCGCCGGTCTGCCTTCCGGCTCCGTTCCGGGTCCCCGACCGTCACCGCGGGCCCCGGCCCCGGCCCCGCCCCGTACCCGGACCGCCGCCGGGTCCGGCCCCGGCGCGCCCGCAAGGGGAGCGGGCGGTGCGACGGGTCCGCGACGCGAATGCGCGGTTCGGCCCACGCGACCCGACGGCCCCGCCGTACGTTGGCGTGATGACGCCTTCTCCCGAAGAGGCTCCCGCCGACCTCATCATCACCGGCTGCACCGTCCTCGTGCACGATGATCACGAGCGGATCGGGTTCGAGGAGAACGCCGCGGTCGTCGTCCGCGACGGAGTCGTCGAGTCCGTCACGACCGCCGACGCCGTGCGCGGCCGACCCGCCCTCGAACGCCTCGACGCGCCCGGCCAGGTCGCCCTCCCGGGCCTCGTCAACTGCCACACCCATGCCCCCATGGTCGCCCTGCGCGGCGTCGCCGAGGACCTGCCCACCGAGGAGTGGTTCAACGACGTCGTCTGGCCCGTCGAGTCCAACCTCACCGGCAAGGACGTGGAGCTGGGGGCGCGGCTCGCCTGCGCCGAGATGATCCGGGGCGGCGTCACCTGCTTCGCCGACCACTACTTCTCGATGGACGCGGTCGCCGCCGTCGTCGCCGAGTGCGGGATGCGGGCCCACCTGGGTGAGGCGTTCTTCTCCTCCCAGGGACCCGGCGGACGGGAGAGGTCGCTGGACTTCGCGCTCCGGCATCGGGGCGGCGCGGACGGCCGTATCACCACCGCGCTCGCCCCGCACGCCCCCTACACCGTGGACGAGGCCGACCTCGCCGCCACCGCGGAACTCGCCCGCGAGCACGGGCTCCCGGTCCACATCCACGCCTCCGAGAACCGCGACCAGACCGACACCAGCCTCGCCCGCCACGGCGTGACCCCCGTCGAGGTCCTGAAGCGCACCGGGCTCCTCGACGTCGACGTCCTCATCGCCCACGGCACCGGCATCCTCGCCCGCGACCTGCCGGTCCTGCGCGACGCCCCCGGTCTCACGGCCGTGGCCACCGCGCCCCGCGGGTACCTCAAGTTCGCCTGGCCCACCACCACACCCGTACGCGCCCTGCACGACATCGGCATCCCCGTCGGCCTCGCCACGGACGGCGCCGCTTCCAACAACTCCCTCGACGTGTGGGAGGCGATGGCCCTGACGGCCCTGGTCCAGAAGTCGACGACCGGCGACCCCCGCTGGCTGACCTCCCGTCAGGCCCTGCACCACGCCACCCTCCAGAGCGCCCGCGCGGTCGGGCTCGGTGACCGCCTCGGCAGCATCGCGCCCGGCCGGCGCGCCGACCTCGTCCTGGTCGACCTCACCGGCCCGCACACCCAGCCCGTCCACGACCTCGCCGCCACCCTCGTGCACTGCGCCCGCTCCTCCGACGTGCGCACGACCATCGTCGACGGACGGATCCTGATGCGGGACCGGGAGCTGCTGACGATCGACGTCCCCTCGGCCGTGGCGGAGTTGGAGGAGCGCATGCCCGCCCTGCTCGACCGCGGCCACGGCAGGCGGATCCAGGAGTACGACACCTAGGTCGTGCCCGCAAAGTCCCGTCGTCCGCCCGCAGGGCAGGCGGGACTTTGCGGACACGACCTAGGGACCCGAGACGGAGATTCGCCGGCAGTAGGCGGCGACCCTGCCGAGGATCTCGTCGGCTGTCTTGGTCCAGGCGAACGTTCTGGGGTGTGCGAGGACGGCACCGACTCGTCGCGGGCGCCGTACACGAAGATTCTTCCCTCCAAGGCACGCATGGGGTGGACGGTGCCTTGGTACTCGTCGTAGGGCAGCGAGTTCAACCACGACTTCGAGGTGACCCTGGTGCACGAGGGCGAGTTGGTGGAACGGCCCGGCGTCAGCCGCTTCCTGCGGGACAGGGAGCGCGTGTTCCACACGTACTCGACGTTTCGAGCGAGGCCTGGACGGGCTCGGCTCGACCACCGGCTTCCTTGACCTCACCGCGCTGGGTCGGCAGGAGGAGTGGGAGGAACCCAAGGGGCGCGCGTCGGCTCTTGGGGCGCCTGCGGGAAGTGAGCGCCTGCGTTATCACGACGAGTACGAGGACTGACACCGAACGTAGTGTTTGACCCTCAAGAGTGAGCGAGCCTTCACCCAGAGCGGTGAACGAGTGTCAACTACGTCTCAGTCCCGTCACCGGGCGAGGCGATTCACCTCCGGCGGGCGTTAACTCCTACAAGCACGACGCTTACTGGAGGTGCAGGATGGTGAACGGGCGAACAGTGCTCGAACGCTTTCCCGCGGGAGGGCCGCGGGGATCGTGGCCGGCGGAGGAGTTCGCGCACGCACGGCGGATGGAGGGCCTGGCCGCCGAGGTCGTCATGGACCTGGCGACGGACACGTTCCTGGTGATCGTCCGGGGAGAGGCCACGGCCGACGCGGCCGCGTGAGACGGGGCCCGTCGGGCCGTCCTCCGGTCGGGCCGCGGCGTCGATCAGCCCGCCTCGGGGGCGGGCACCCGCGCAGTGAACTGCTCGGCCTGGAGTGAGTACAGCTCGGCGTAGATGCCGCCGGTGGCCAGCAGCTCGTCCGGTGTGCCGGACTCCACGAGCTTGCCCTGGTCGAGGACGTGCACCAGGTCGGCGTGGCGTACGGACGCCAGCCGGTGGGTGATGAGGACGACCGTCTGGCCGCCGGAGGCCAGCGCGCGGATCTTCTCGAAGACCTCCAGCTCGGCCCGGGCGTCCAGGGCTGCCGTGGGCTCGTCCACGATCAGGATGCGGCCCCGCCGGTAGGCGGCCCGGGCGATCCCGAGCCGTTGCCACTGACCGCCGGACATCTCGTGCCCGCCGCTGAACTGCCGGGCCAGCAGGGTGTCCAGGCCGCGCGGCAGATCGGCCACCACGTGCTCGGCCCCCGCCTCGGCGAGCGAGGCGGCGAGACGTTCCTCGGTCAGGGGCGCGGAGGACCGGCCGACGGCGACATTGACCCGTGCCGTGAACGGCCAGCGCTTGAAGTCCTGGGCCACCATCGCGATGCGCTCGGCGAGTTGGTGCCGGTCGGCGCCGGCCGCGTCGACACCGTCCCACAGGATGCGGCCCCGGTCCGGGGCGTACAGCCCCGCCAGCAGCTTGACCAGGGTCGTCTTACCGGATCCGTTCTCGCCGACCAGCGCGACGATCCGGCCGAGGGGGAGGGTGAGCGTGACGTCGTCGAGGGCGGGACGGGCGGACTCCCCCGGGTAGCTGAAGCTGACGTTCTCGAAGCGGATCTCCTCCGGATCCTCGGGCAGCGCGGCTCCGCCCACCGGGATCGCCCGTTCGGCCGCCTCGACGTACAGCCGCTGAAGGTCACCCACGAAGAGGGCCTCCTCGTGGAGCGCGTTGACCTCCAGGACGAGGGTGTCGAGGCTCGACGAGCCCGTGCGGATGGCGATGACGGCCGTACCCGCCACCGACAGCGCCATGGCGCCGGCCAGCAGCAGAGCGCCGAGCGTCGTGTACGTCGCCACGGTCGCGAGCCCCGTCCATGCCGCCGCGATCAGCCCCGTGCGCGCGGCGAGCCGGGCCAGCCGGGCCTGCTCCGCCTCCGCCACCTCGGACATCGCCCGATAGTGGCGCAGCAGGAACGGGCCCACACCGTGCAGCCGGATCTCGGGCGCCGCCGCCGGCTCGGTCAGCAGCCCGCTGATCAGATGGCCGGCGCGGGAGTGCTGCACCCAGGTGTGGAAGGACTCGTAGCGGCGGCGGGCGTTGGTCAGGGCGCTCCAGGCGCTGGGCAGCGTCATCGTGACGAGTAGCGGCAGCAGGGCGGGGTGCAGCACGGCGAGCACGCCCGCGGCCGCGATCAGCGAGATGGCGGCGTTCACCACACGCGTGCTGTACGAGATCATGCGGCGGGCGGAGGCGGCGCCGTACTGCGCGGTGTCCAGCAGCTTGTGGAAGGCGTGGTCCTCGATCGCGGCCAGCTCCACGGCCGCCGCCCGCTCCAGATACAGCTCGGTCGCCACCCGTTCCACCTTGGGCTCCAGCCGCCCGGTGGCGTACGTCGACGCGGCCCGCAGCAGCGTCGAGACCACCATCACGGCGGCCATGGCGGCGAGCGCCGGGACGGCATCGCGCAGCCGCTCCTCCAGCGCCCCGCCGCCGATCAGCCGCCCCAGCACACTGTTGACGGCGAGCAGTCCGACCGCCTGCGCGAGCCCTCGGCCGACCTCGGCCACCAGCACGATCCGCGCGGCACGCCGGTCGGCCTGCCAGGCCAGCCGGAAACTGATGCCCAGCAGCGACGGCAACCGCGTCACCATGGCCCGCAGGCTCAGCTCCAGATAGGCGTCGCGGTGCTGGTTCCACCCCACGTCGTACCGCAGCGGACCCCCGAACAGCAGCCGCTCCGACTCGGAGACCCCGCCCGCACCCGTCCCGCGCTTCTTCCCCACCGTCCGCCTCCCCCGACCGCCACTAGTGACGGAGGGCCACTATGGCCGGGCGGACGCGTGCGGGGGAGGGCGTGCGGGGAGGTGGGGGGTGCGCGCGGGCGTACCCGCGTGTCCGGGGCGCCGGCCCGTCGGCGGGCGGCAGACCTCAGCGGGGGCGAGGTGTCACGCGCTCAGCGGCTGCGACCAGGAGGGCGTGGTGCCCGTCACCCGGCACAACACCAGATACAGCGGAATCGGCGGCGTGTAGGGAACGGTCCCGTCCGGCCGATGGATCAGCCGAGGCGTGTCCAGGACCGCCGCTCCGGTCGAGTACCGCACCCCGTCCGGCCACTCCAGCGCGTAATCGGAGTCGGACGGCACGATCCACCACCAGTACGCGTCGTCGGCGTACACACACCCCGCCCGGGGCAGCCGGGGCAGGACCGACGGGCCGAACCGCGCCGGCACCCCCACCGCGTCGCAGCCCAGCGGTGTGGTCATCCCCTCGGGAAGCGTCAGCCGCGGCGGAGCGGTGAGGCCGCGACGGAGCCGGATCAGCGTGTCCAGGCTCAGCACCTGGCCCCCGCCGGACGCGCCGCTCACTGCCATGCGGCCCCCGTCTCCCCGTCGTACCGCGCCTGTGCCTCGTCCTCGTCGCCGGAACCCCCGGCCGGGCCCGGCTTGGGCCGAGACCCCCAGCCGAGGTCGCCGCGGGGCTCGATGCCGCCTGGGGAAGCGTCCCAGCACATGTCGCCGCGGGGCAGATCCGCCCAGACCACCAGTCCGGATTCCTGCTCGTGGGCGCCCCACGCGTGGCACAGCGCGTCGACGAGGAGCAGTCCCCTCCCGTGCTCCTCCTCGGGGCGGGCCGCCAGCGGGTGCGGCTCGCCGGGCGCGCATCCCTCGTCACGTACGGCTATGCGCACCAGCTCGGGGCCGTCCTGGAGCTCGCACACGATGTGTTCGCTGGCGGTGTGCACGATCGCGTTCGTGACCAGCTCCGACACGACCAGAGCCGCCGTGTCGCAGGTGTCCTCGCACACCGTCCAGCCGCTCAGCCGCGCCCTGGTCAGACGTCTGGCCTGTCCGGGGGAACCCGGATGCGCGGCCAGTTCGAAGCGGAACCGGCGCTCGGCGGCATCGCCCCGCTGGGGGCCGACGGCCGGGGCGCCGAGGTCGTGGGGGAGCGCGGCGGCGTCTGTTCCTAAGGGCGGGGACGGAATCACGCTTGCCACTATCTCCCCGGCGTGAACACTTGGCAAGTGTCACTCTGAAAATTGCAGAGTGCTGTGTGACTCTCTGGAAGGCCGTGGCACACTGCTCGCAACAGCATGTCGAACGGCGCCAGTTGGGATCGCGAGGACCCGCCGGTTCTACCGAGGTCTTCGAGCAGGTCTTCGAATGGCGCCGTCGGCCTGTCGGGGTTCAATCGGTCTGTCGGGAATCAGGCGGGACTCATTCGTGGAGGTGGAGCGTGAGCGAGCCGCGGTCCGCGCCGACGGTCGGTCAGGTCGTCCTCGGGCGACGCCTGCTGGACCTGCGGGAACGCGCCGGGCTCAAGCGTGAGGACGCCGCCCGCGTCCTGCGCGTCGCCCCCGCCACCGTCCGCCGTATGGAGACGGCCGAGGTCTCTCTCAAGATCCCGTACCTCCAACTGCTGCTGAAGGCCTACGGCATCCCCGACGACGAGGCCGCGGCCTTCGTGCAACTGGCCGAGGAGGCCAACAAGCCCGGTTGGTGGCAGCGGTTCCACGACATCCTGCCGGGCTGGTTCTCGATGTACGTCAGCCTGGAGGGCGCCGCCAGCCTCATCCGGTCCTACGAACCCCACTTCGTGCCCGGCCTGCTGCAGACCGAGGACTACGCGCGCGGGGTACTGAGATCGGGCGCGATCGGCCAGACCAGCCCCGACGACATCGAGGGCCATGTCGCCCTGCGCATGCAACGCCAGCGACTGCTCACCCGCGAGGACGCGCCCCGGCTGTGGGTCGTGATGGACGAGACCGTGCTGCGCCGCCGGGTCGGCGGCCCGGAGGTGATGCGTGCCCAGCTCGACCGGCTGCTCGACGCCACGAAGATGCCCAACGTGACGCTGCAGGTGGCCCCGTTCGCGAACGGGCCGCATCCCGGCACGTACGGGCCCTTCGTGCTGTTCCGATTTGCCATGCCAGAACTGCCGGACATGGTCTACAGCGAGTACCTGACCGGCGCCGTCTATCTCGACGCGCGCGCCGAGGTGGCGACCCACCTGGAGGTCATGGACCGCATGGCGGCGCAGGCCGCCACGGCACATCGCACGAAGGAGATCCTCCGGGATCTCCGCAAGGAGCTGTGAATGGATCGCATCAAGCCGCGCATACGCGTCTACAACGGCATGCCCGCGCGGGACTTGGGCAGCGAGGGCTGGCACAAGCCGTGGAGCGGCGGCAACGGTGGCAACTGCCTGGAGGCGATGAAGCTCGCCGACGGCCGTATCGCCGTTCGTCAGTCGACCGACCCGGACGGGCCGGCGCTGATCTACACCACGGACGAGATGACGGCGTTCATCGAGGGTGCCAAGGCCGGGGAGGCGGACTTCCTGTTGTCCTGACCGCGCCGGGCCCCTGAGCCCTGCCGCCCCTTGTCCGCCCGCCAATTCCCTTACTCTGGTGCCGAGTTGAGAACGCTCCGTTCTCCGCCGCCCCAGAGCCCCATGGAGTTCGTCATGACCGGGCCGGACCCCGTCGAGATCGACACCGGCAAGCCCCATCCCGCCCGGATGTACGACTGGTATCTCGGCGGCAAGGACAACTACCCCGTCGACGAGGCCATGGCGCGGCAGATGCTGGCCCTCGACCCGCGCGTACCGGTGATGGCGCGGGTCAACCGGGCGTTCATGCAGCGGGCCACGCGCTGGCTCGCCGAGAACGGCGTACGCCAGTTCCTGGACATCGGCACCGGGATCCCGACCGAACCGAACCTCCACCAGATCGCCCAGCGGGTCGCCCCCGACGCGCGCGTCGTCTACTGCGACAACGACCCCATCGTGCTGGCTCACGCGGCGGCCCTGCTGCGCGGCACGGACGAGGGCGTCACCGAGTACCTGCAAGCCGACGTGCGCGACCCCGGCAGCGTCTTCGAAGGCGCCAGGAAGGTCCTGGACTTCGACCGCCCGATGGCTCTCTCCCTCATCGCGCTGCTGCACTTCGTCTCGGACGACGACGGTGCCCACGACCTGGTCCGTCGACTGCTGGCCGAACTCCCCTCCGGCAGCTACCTGGTGATCAGCCACGCCACCGCCGACTTCACGCCGGAGGAATCCGCGGCGGCCACCGCGAAACTCCAGGCGGCCGGCGTCACGCTGGCGCTGCGCTCCCGTGCGGAGTTCACCCGCTTCTTCGACGGCCTCGAACTCGTCGAGCCCGGCGTGGAGATCCCGCACCGGTGGCACCCCGAACTGGGAGAGCCCGTACCCGGGCAGGACGAAGGGGTCATCCCCGGGTACGGGGCGGTGGCGCGCAAGCCGTAGCGGGGGCCCGCCGGGCCGGGGCTACAGGTACGACATCATGCGCCGCGGGGCGTCCACGAGCCGGCTGACGACCACCACCGGCAGCGGCGGCTGCTCGGCCTTGGCCGGGGACAGGTTCAGCCCGTAGTAGATCTGCTCCAGCGAGGGCGGTCCGACCGCGAGGTTGCGCCGGACCGCCTGCGCCGGCGACTCCTTGCCGGTGTGCACGAGGTACGCGGCGACCATCGCGCCCGTGCGACCGACACCCGCGCCGCAGTGCACGAACACCGGTCCGGACGTCGAGGAGACCACGCCCAGGAAGCGCTGCACCTGCTGCGGCGACGGCGTCTGCCCGTCACGGATCGGCAGGCGTACGGCCTTCAGCCCGGCCTTGCCCGGTTCGGCGAGCTGAGTGGCGTTCATCCGCTCGGCGCGCAGGTCGACGACGGTGGTGATGCCCATGTCCGCCAGCGCTCGGTAACCGGCGGGGGAGGGGGCGGAGCCGCGCCACAGCCGGCCGTCGGAGTCCACGGGCTGGAAGTGGTTCACGCCCTGGACGCTGCGCGTTCCGGTCGGTGCGGGGGTCTCCGTCCGGGCCCAGTACGACAGGCCCAGAACGCCGCCGGCGCCGGCGGCCCAGAGGACGAGGTAGCCGATGAGGAGACCCAGGAGGACGCGCGGGGCGCGCCAGGAGAGCGGGCGTTCGCGGAAGGCAGGGCGGGGCAGGGTGGCAGAGATGACAGCCATGGGCGACCCGGGGGGCTAGGGGACGAGGGCGCCTTAGAAGAGTACCCCCCGGTCTGTGATCAATGAGTGATAGGTCAGATTATGTGCACTATGTCTCATTTTCCGGGCAGGTTGCCCCCTTGCCGATCACTCAGAGTCCTCGCTCGACTCCATATCGCTGACAGCGACCACCGTGAGGTGAGCGCGCTCCAGCGTCGCGTCCTCCAGGCAGCCGCGCAGCCGCATGACGTCGTGATCCCTGAGCGCGGGCCGGACGACCCCCGCGAACATGCCGTTCCCCAGGTCGCCGAGAGGGGCGCGCAGCAGCGGCGCGGATGTGGAGTGCCGGCAGCTCTCCCAGATCTGCCGTGCGGCCAGCGCCTTGCCTTCGGCCGACACGTGCGGCTCCCGCAGGTCGACCCGGAGGAGCACCGAGGTCGCCTCGTGCCCGTTGGCCTCCCCCTTTCTGGTCTGGGTCAGGTCGGCGAGACCCACCACCAGGGTGGCGAGCAGGGCGACGCCGGCCGTGGTGACGGCGGCGAGCCGTGCCGTACGCCGGATTCCGCCGAGCGGAGGCAGATCCTCCAGGTCGCCGGATGCCGCCGGATCCGGCGCGGCGAGGACGGCCAGCCGCCCGGACAGGTGACGTTCGGCCGGTCTCGCCGTGGCCGAGGCGACCTTCTGCACCACCCAGGCGAGCGCCGACAGCAGCACCCCGGCGACCATCAGAACCGGCACGAAGACGTACGCCCGGTCCGCCGGGTCGTCCAGCCAGCGGAACCGCTTTTCCTCGCGCGCCGCTGCCGGCTCGCGCAGCCGCGTCAGTACGTCCTCCTGGCGGGCGTCCCACTCGCGCTGCCGCCGGTCGGAGTCGCGCAGCCGTTCCTCGATCCGGTTCAGCCGTCCCATGGTCACCAGACCGAACAGGAGCACCTCGACCACCAGCAGCAGCACCCCGCAGATCAGCGCCCGCTGCCACTGCCACCGGTACAGGTAGATGACGAGGTAGGTGCCCGCCCCGGCGGCGGCCAGTGCTGCGAAGACGTACGCGACCTTCCTCATGGCGCGTCCCCCGGTCGCACGTCACCGGCGGTCCCGTCGACGGTGAGCCGGGAACCGGTCGGGAAGCGGCGTACGGCGTCCGCGGCGCCGACGACCGCGGGGATCCGGAACTCCCTCGCCAGGACGGCCAGATGGGACAGCGGGCTGCCGGTCTGGGCGACCAGGCCGCTGAGGTGCGGCAGGAGCGGGGCGAGCGTGGGGTCCAGGGTCCGCACGACCAGCACCGCGTCCGCCGGCCGGGGGTCCGCCCCGTCCCATGCGGTCCCGACGGCCCGCCCGGCGGACACGCCCCGCACGCCGTCGCCCCGGCGTGCGCCGCGCTCGGCCACGACGACCTCCCCTTCCGCGAGCCGGAACAGGTCCGGCAGCGGCGGCGTCCGGGGCCGGGGCACGCGCGCGGGGAGGTCGGCGGGCAGATCCGCGCCGTCCAGCACGGCGGCCAGCTCGGCCCAGCGCAGCAGGCCGAGACGCTCCACGTCGAGCCCTGCCCGCCGCGCCACGTCCCGGACGATCCGCACCTGCAGTTCCTGCACCCAGCGGATGCGGAGGCGGAGGGCTTCGCGGGGTGGGAGGGAGGTGGGGGGTGAGGTGGGGGTGGTGGGGGGTTCCGTTATCGGGGGGTGGGGGTGGGGTGGGGTGTGTTCGGTGGTGTTCGGTGGGTGGGGTGTCGTGTGGGCCGCGGGTGTGTTGGTGAGACGGGGGCCTTTGTGGGGCGGCTGGGTCCGGCGGGTCAGGTGGCCCTGCTGGATCTGGGGGATCTGCTCGATCGGTTGGGTGCGCTCGATCGGCTGGGTCTGGTGAATCCGCTGGGTCTGGTGGGACCGCTGGGTCCGCTGGGTCTGGTGGGTTGGCTTGGCCGGCCGGATCCGCTGGGTCCGTTCGAGGGCGGGTGGACGCGGGGCGGTCGGGTGGCTGCTGCCCTCGCTTCCGGGGTGGGGTGTGCCGTTGGTCGGCCGTATCAGGGCTGTTGCCTCGTCGAGCCCGGGGGTCGTCGTGGCTGCGGGCGTGGTGGTGGCCGCGGGCGTGGTGGAGGGCGTAGCCGTGGCCGCGGGCGTCCCTGTGCTCGTGGGCGGCGCAGTGCCCGTGAAGGCCGCTGTGCCCGGGGTGTCCGGCTGCCGTCCTCGGTCTCGCAGGCTCGGGGCGGTGAGGGCCAGGATCACGGGATCGGTGGTGATCAGCCGGTCCTCGGGTACGCCGCGGGCGCGGGCGTCGGCCAGGGCGGCGAGAGCCGTACCGGCGGCTGTCCGGCTCCGGGGCGGTTCCTGCAGGAGGGCTCCCGCGAGGGCCTCCTGGGCGTGCAGGGAGGCCAGGGCCCGGCGGGTCCAGCGGAGCTCATCGGCCAGGGCGGCACCGGGCAGTCCGCTGGGCGAGGGGATCTCGGCGAGGTGGCGGTCGACGTCGGCGGCGAGATCGGCAGCCAGCCCCGGCAGGGACGACGCGAGGCGCCCCATCCGCCAGGCCGCGGTGAGCCGCCGGGCGCCCGGCGCCGGGTTGAGCAGCGCCAGCCAGCGATGCCGCGGTGGCACGGTACCGAGGAGGCGCAGGTCGGCTGCGGCGCGTCCGGCGACCGTGGTGACCACCGGCACCGACCTCAGCAGCCGGCGCGGCGCTGTGCCCGCGAGGTCGAGCGCGGTGGCGAGCCCACGGGCCATCGGCGCCACCCACAGGTCCTCCTCCAGGGGCGCCAGTTGTCCGGGCAGCGTCTCCGCCACCGGTCCGGGCCCGAGCAGCCGCGCCCCGCGCGCGGGCCGTGGCGCCATCGCGGTGATCGGCCGGCTCTGGAAGAGCCAGAGCCCCCCGTCGTCGTCGAAGCCGAACTCGATGTCCTGCGGTCCGCCGAAGACCCGCCGGACCTGCCGAGCCAGCCGCGCCAACCGGAACAGTTCACGGCGGGTGAGCAAGGGGCCGGCCTGCAGGGAGGCGGCGCGGACGTCGCCCGAGGGTATTGCCCTGACGGCCTCCGTGGCGCTGTTCTGCGAGACCTCCGTCCGCAGGAGCCGTCCCTGTCCGCTCAACCAGTAGTCGGTGCCGGTCCGGGCACCGCTGACCAGGCTGTCCGGCCCACCGCACACCGCGCTGACCAGTATCCGGTCGGCCCGCCCTTCGACGGGGTCGGCCCCGAACATCACCCCGCCCACCCGCGCCGTGAGCATCGGTTGCACCAGCACCGCCATCGGCGCCGTGGACCCGTCGGGACGGTGTGCCGAGTCGAGCACGGTCCGCACGGCCGAACGGAAGGCGCGCCAGCCGAGCACGTCCAGTACCGAGGCGAACTGGCCCGCCAGCGAGGATTCCTCGGTGTCCTCCTGCGGTGAGGAGGACCGTACGGCGAGTGGGCGGGCGCCGCCGTCGGAGAGCTCGTCCCAGGCACGTCGCAGGGCCACGGTGTCGCCGCCCGCGCGGGGCGGGATCACGAAACCGGGCAGCACGGGCAGGCCGGCGCGGGCCGCGCGGGCGAGGTTCGCGGCCTTGGACCCGATCAGGCGCGGCAGTGCGACGCCGGGCTGGTCCAGCGGGACGATGGCCGGCCGGTACATCTCGGCCAGGCCGGTCTTGACGTCGCCCCGGTGCTCTTCCCCGTCGCGTGCACCTTCTCCGTGACGTTCGTAGAGCGTCGTCATGAGCACCCTCCAGGACCGGCCGCCAACAGGGGGGACGCGCGGGGGTGGCCCTGCGCCTGACGGCGGAACGAAGGATGGGGCGAGCCGCTGCCGATCCGGGCCCAAGCCCGGGTACGACGACAGCGCGCCTCCTGGTCCGATGATCCCACTCCCGTTCGCATACCTGTAGTCCGGAAGTCACTTTTCAGGTGGATAGGATGAGAAATCCGGACAGGGCAGGAGCCGTACTCGGGTGGCTCGGTCCGAGGGGTGCGAAGCCGGGTGGGTCGGGGCGGCTCAGGGGCAGCAGGTGGCTGCCGCGTGGCGGTTGCGGCGGGCGGCGCGCCTCACGGCAGCACCCCGCACAGCGCCTCCAGCGCCGCCCCGTAGGCATGCTCCGACGGTGTCGCGCAGCCGACGACGAGGCCGTCGCGCACCGGCATGTCCGCTTCTGCCACCTGCGGGTGGCGGAACTCGGCGAGGCCTTCCAGGGCGATGCCCTCCCTGGCGGCCGCCTCCACCGTGGCCCGCTCGGTGCCCGGTGGCAGCCGCAGCACCGCGTGCAGTCCGGCGGCGACACCGGTGACCCCGATGTGCGGGGCGTGCGCGGCGAGCGCCGCGACGAGGCGGTCCCGACGACTGCGGTACCGCTGCCGCATCCTCCGGACATGACGGTCGTACGCCCCGGAGGCGACGAGGTCGGCGAGGCTCAGCTGGTCGAGAACGCTCGCCCAGGCCTCACGCTCACCCTTGACCGCGAGGACGCCGCCGACGTACCGCTCCGGCAGCACCATCCACCCCAGCCGCACCGCCGGTGACAGGCTCTTGCTGACCGAACCGATGAAGATCACGTGTTCGGGGTCGAGGCCCTGGACGGCGCCGACGGGCTTGCGGTCGTAGCGGAACTCGCCGTCGTAGTCGTCCTCCAGAATCACGCCGCCACGCGCGCGTGCCCACTCGACCGCCGCGGCGCGGCGCTCGGGGTGCAGCGGTCCTCCCGTCGGGAACTGGTGCGCGGGAGTGAGCAGCACGGCCCGCTCGCGCGTCAGTCGCTCGACGCGGGCGCCGTGCTCGTCGAGGGGGAGCGGTACGGTCCGTACGCCCCCGGCGGCGAGGAGTTCCCGGTGGAAGCCGAGCCCGTACGCCTCGACGGCCAGCGGACCGCGGAGCACTCCGCCGCCCCCGCCCTTGTCCTGGCCGAACAGCAGCCGCAGGGCGTGCGCGAAGCCGGAGCAGATCACGATCCGGTCCGGCTCGGTGCGCACGCCGCGCGCGCGTGCCAGGTACTCGGTGAGCGCCTCACGCAGTTCCACACGGCCGGCGGGGTCGCCGGGTCCGAAGGCCTCGCTCGGCGCCCGCTGGAGCGCCCGCCTACAGGAGGCAAGCCACGCGGTACGTGGGAACGACGACGCGTCCGGGGCGCCCTGGCGCAGGTCGTGCAGAGGTTCACGCGCGCGTGGCGGCGCCTTGCGCGGTGCCGCCTGCCGGGAACCTGGCGGTGGTTCTGCCTTCCCCCGGTGCCTGAAGGGTGTGTGCGCCACCCCCATGGCGACCCGCGTCCCCGAGCCCTGGCGGGCGGTGAGCCAGCCTTCGGCGACCAGTTCGGAGTAGGCGTCGGCCACGGTGTTGCGCGCGATTCCGAGGTCGGCGGCGAGCGAACGGTAGGGCGGCAGCCGGGTGCCGGGCGCGAGCCGCCCGCTGCGCACGGCCTCGCGCAGCGCACGCGTCAGCGCGGCCCGCCGCCCGCCCGGCCCAGACGGCTCCGAGAGGTCGAGATGCAGGTCGATACCGAACCGCTGCGCATAATTGACCCACGATTTCGCCATGGAAATGCACCCTACAGCCGGTCTTTCCAGTCCGTAGCGTGGAGCACATGACGACGAACACGACTGTTGCGCACGGTACTTCCGCCCTCCCTTCACCGGACGCCGGGACGGGCCTCGGAGCGGGCTCTTCGGGGAAGACCGCGATGAACGCCACGATGCCCTCCACGACGCACTCCACGACGCACTCCGCGATCGAAGCCGCCGACGCCGCGAGGACCCGACTGGACCTCGCGAGGTCGGCCCCGAAGGTGTTCCGGGCCATCGTCGGCTTCGACGCGGCCGCCCGCGAGGGCCTGGACCCCGCACTCGCCGAACTGATCCAGATCCGCGCCTCGCACCTGAACCACTGCGCCTACTGCCTCCACATGCACACCAACGACGCCCGCAAGGCCGGCGAGAGCGAGGACCGGCTGCACATGGTGGCGGTCTGGCGCGAGGCCCGCCACTTCTTCACCGAGAAAGAACAGGCCGCCCTGGCCCTGACCGAGGCGGTCACCCTGGTGGCCGACGGCGGCGTCCCCGACGAGGTCTACGCCCGGGCCGCGGCCCACTTCGACGAGCAGGAACTGGCACACGTACTGTCCCTGATCCTCACGATCAACACCTGGAACAGGGTGGCCCTGGCGACGGGAAAGGTGGCCGGGACGGACGAGCGGCGCTGAACAGCGGCGATCGGCACGTCACACGGCCATGGGCCGGTCGTACGGCGATATCGGCGCCGGCAGCCGCGAACTCCCCGTCAGATAACGGTCGACGGCCGCCGCCACCGCCCGCCCTTCCGCGATGGCCCAGACGATGAGTGACTGCCCGCGGGCGGCGTCCCCGGCGGCGAACACCCCGCGGGCGTTGGTGGCGAAGCCGGCGTCCCGCGCGAGCGTGCCCCGCGGCTCCAGCTCCAGTCCCAGCTGGTCGATCAGCCCGTCGGCGCGGTCGGGTCCGGAGAAGCCGAGGGCGAGCAGCACGAGGTCGGCCGGCAGCGAACGCCCGGTGCCCGGGAGCGCGCGGCGCTGCGCGTCCACCTCGACCAGGTGCAACGACCGTACGTGTCCGTCGGCGTCCCCCGTGAAACGGAGCGTCGACGCCGCGAACAACCGCGCGTCCGCATCTGCCGCGGGCGCCGTCTCCAGGTCGCGCGCCTCCTCGTGCGCGGCCGAGAGGCGGTAGATCTTCGGGTACGTCGGCCAGGGCTCGGCGTCCTCGTCTCGCGCGGCGCCGGGCTGGGCGTAGATGTCCAGCTGGGTCACGGACGCGGCACCCTCCCGGACAGCCGTGCCCAGGCAGTCGGCCCCCGTGTCACCGCCACCGACGATGACGACGTGCTTCCCGGCAGCGGACATGGGGGAGCTCTCCAGGTCCCCCTCGCACACCCGGTTGGCCAGCGGCAGATACTCCATCGCCTGCTGAATCCCGAGCAACTCCCGCCCCGGAACCGGAAGTTCGCGCCATGCCGTGGCGCCCGTCGCCACCACCACGGCGTCGTAGCGCGACCGCAGCTCCGCCGCACCGACGTCCCGCCCGACCGCCGTCGAGGTACGGAACCTGGTCCCCTCGGCCCGCATCTGCTCGATGCGCCGCTCCAGATGGTGCTTCTCCATCTTGAACGCGGGGATGCCGTACCGCATCAGCCCGCCAATCCGGTCGTCCTTCTCGTACACGGCGACCGTGTGCCCCGCCCGCGTCAGCTGCTGGGCCGCGGCGAGCCCGGTGGGACCCGACCCGATCACCGCGACCGTACGCCCGGACAGCCGGTCCGGCGGCCGTGGCGGCGCGAAGCCTTCCTCCCAGGCGCGGTCGGCGATGGCGCACTCGACGTTCTTGATGGTGACGGCCGGCTGATTGATCGCCAGCACGCACCCCGCCTCACACGGGGCGGGGCACAACCGCCCGGTGAACTCGGGGAAGTTGTTCGTCGCGTGCAACCGGTCGGCGGCCGCCCGCCAGTCCTCCCGCGACACCAGGTCGTTCCACTCGGGGATCAGATTGCCCAGTGGACAGGCCTCGTGGCAGAACGGTATGCCGCAGTCCATGCAACGGTCGGCCTGCTTGCTGATGATCGGCAGCAGAGCCCCGGGGACGTACACCTCGTCCCAGTCCTGCACCCGCTCCCCGACGGGCCGGCGCGGCCAGTCCTGGCGGGGGGTCTTCATGAAACCCTTGGGATCGGCCATGGCCGTCTTCCTCGCGTGCGCGTGCGACGTGCTGGAGCCGTGCGTCATCGAGCGGCACTCTTGCGGCAACGATACGTCCCGCGCGCCCCGTGCGCAGAGTGGAGGGACAGCGCTTTCTCTCGGCCTCCCGCCAGGTGCGTCCGGTGCCGGTGCCGGTGCCGGTGCCGGTGCTGATGCCGGTGCCGCGGAGGGAGTCAGCTGAGGGCCAGTACGTAGGCCACCGCCGCGGCGGCCGAGGCGACCGTGCGGACGTGGTTCCACACCGTCCACTCGCGCACGTACGTCGGCCAGTAGTCGGTCGCCTCCGCAGTGCCCGCGTCGAGCTTGAGCAACGTCTCGTTGCGAGGCACGTTCGCCACCACGGTCACTCCGAACGAACCGAACAGGTACAGCCCACTGCCCAGCAGCAGCTCCACCGTCCCCTTGTCCGGCCACAGCACGAACGTCACCACGGCGACCACCGCGCACAGCACCGCCGACCCCATGAACACCAGCATGAACGCCGGCCCCAACGCCGCCACGTTGATCGACTGCATCGCGGCGACACCCTGCGCCGGCGGCAGCGCGGCGAGCCCGCGCATCACGAAGGTCGAGAAGGCGCAGAAGACCCCGGCGACGAGGCCCGTCCCCACCACTCCCATCACGACCAGTACGAAGTACGGCCCATCAATCATCTCAACGTCACTCCCGCGCTCCGCCGAAGATCCTCCCCGGCCCCTGCCGTCACCACAAGTGAAATCCTGAACGAGAACGGTCACCATGGCCGATCGACGCGACCACATACGCGACCGTCCAGGGCGGCGGCGGGCGGGCGTCGGCCGGACAGGTCTGATGCGTGGGACCTGGACGGCCGGGCGCACGCCGCGTGGCCTTGCGGCGCGGGCGACCGTCGCCGGTCGGGGCCTGGCCGGGCGCACCTCGCACTCGCACCCGGGTGCCGGCACCGGTTGCCGATCGCGATCAGCGATCGACACGATGTCGCCGTCTCGCCGTCTCGCCGTCTCGCCGTCTCGCCGTTTCGCCGTCTCGCCGTCTCGTGGTGTCGCGGCTCGCCTTCCCCCGGTCTCGCCGTCACTGGTGCCGGGTGGTCGGGTGCCGGGCCGCACGGTATCGGCGGCGCTGCACCCCGCGCCCGCCCCGCGTCCGTCCCGCGCAGTGCCGTGGCGCGCGCTGGCGGGTCCTGTCCGCCGCGTCGTAGGCGCCGCGCCCAACGCTGCAGCCGTGCGAGGCCCCGAGCTCCGCAGCGGTGCCGGCGGCGTGTCCCTCGCACGCCCGGTCGGTCCGCACCACTGTGCCACCGTGTTCCCAGGCCCTGGTCCGGCCCTGCCGTCAGCCGACCTCCGCCCCCTCCGTCCGCCACGCCCGCAGCGTCGTCTCCACCGCCGCAGCGATCCGGCGCCGAGCCTCATGACGTGGCACCCCGCTCATCAACAGCTGGTCGTACGGCGTGTCCAGGTGCCGTACGGACGCCACGACCGCCGATGTCACCGCCCCCTCCGACAACGCCCGCCCCGCCGCGCTCCGCCCCACTCGCCCGCTGCCCCGCAGCGACGCATGCGCCGCGATGTCCCGTGCCCGGTCCGCCGGACACCCCGGGAACAGCCTCCGTATCTCCGCCGCGAACGCCTCCGTGAACCGCACGTCCTCCCGCGCCCGCCGCCGGGCGTCCCGCACCCGGCGCCGCTGCCTGGCCTCCGCGTCCGCCAGGCACCGCTGCTCGGCCCGGGCGAGCCCCGCCTCCTCGACGAGGACGCCCTGTCGTTCGTAACGGCTCTTGCGCCGGTTGAACCGCACGACCACCGCCGACAGCACGCTCTCCTCCCGTGACCGACGCGTCAACGCCGTGTCCCCACGTGGCAGGAACACCAGATGCCCGAGGTCGGCACAGTCAAGGCAGCGCGGTGCACCCTCCTCCAGCACCAACATCCGCAACGGTCCCGCATGACACTCCGCACAGTGCCGCCGCTTGAGCGGCTGGACGACGAGAAGGCCGGTGCGGGACGGGGGAGTTGCGAGGTGCGCCATAGGGCGTTCTTCCCCGCGGGGAGGGCCTGGAGAACTGCCGGACCGGGCCCGACCGCACGGTCTGCCTGTCTGTGAGCTGATCCTTTTCGACGCGGACGGAGGCGCGGGCGCGGGCAGGGGCGCGGGTGCGAGCGCGAGCGGGAGCGCACTCCTCCCGACCGTGCCTGTCGCATCATGGGCCGTGTGCGACTCGAAGCGATCACTTGGGACCGGCTCGGCGACCTGTTGGCCGAGCGGCTGCTCGACCTGAAGCCGGCCGACGGCAGCCCTTGGCCGCGCGTCGCCTTCGACGGCGCCCCCGCGGCCCGCCCGGGAGACCTCGCCGCCCGGGTCGGCGAGGCGCTGCGCATACGTGGCCGCGCCTCCCTCACCGTCGGCACGGAAGGCTTCCTGCGCCCCGCCTCGCTCCGTCTGGAGTACGGCCACCAGGACGTGGACGCCTATTACGACGGCTGGTTCGACACCGGCGCCCTCTGGCGCGAGGTCTTCGGTCCTCTGGAGCCCGACGGCAACGGCCGTGTCCTGCCCGACCTGTGGGACCCGGCCACCGACCGGGCGACCCGCAGCCCTTATGTCCAACTGCCGCCGGGCGGCGTCCTCTTGTTGCACGGTCCCCTCCTGCTGCGTCACTGGTTCCCCTTCGACCTGACCGTCCACGTCCTCCTCTCCTCCGGAGCCCTGCGCCGTCGTACCCCCGAAGCCGAGCACTGGACCCTCCCTGCCTTCGAGCGCTACGAGCACGAGACCGACCCGGCAGGCGCGGCCGACGTCCTGGTGCGAGCGGACGATCCGCGGCACCCGGCGTGGAACGGAGCATCCGTTGACAACGGCTGATCCGTCGGGCGATCCGGGGCACCACCTGACCGGGGGGCGGGCCCGCTCGGCTCCAGGTGCATGTGCCGGGTGGCACGGCGAGAATGAAGGGCGCCGGGACTAGCGGTGCGTCCCGCGCCGCGCCGGCCGTCCGGCATCGGGAGGTACTCCATGACCACTGCCGGAGACATCATGCACCGTGGCGCCCAGTGGATCCCGGCCCACGAGACCCTGGACCGCGCCGCCCAGCTGATGCGCGACCTGGGGGTCGGAGCCCTGCCCATCAGCGACGAGAACGAACGGCTCTGCGGCATCCTCACCGACCGGGACATCGTCGTCGGCTGCGTGGCCATGGGACACGACCCGAGCAGGGTCACCGCCGGTGAGATGGCCCAGGGCACCCCGCGTTGGATCGACGCGAACGCCGACATCAGTGACGTGCTGCGGGAGATGAAGGAGCACCAGATCCGCCGGCTTCCCGTCATCGACAACAAGCGCCTGGTCGGCATGATCAGCGAGGCCGATCTGGCCCGGAACCTGCCGGAGAGCGACGTCGCGCACTGGGCGGAGAGCGTCTATGCCAGGACCACGGAGCCTACGACGCGCTGACCCGGCGGGACCCCACTCCGGCTCCGCCTCTCGTACCGCCCTCGTCCGCATACCCGGCCGGGGCGGGCGAGGGCGGACGAGGAGGGGGGAGAAGGCGGGCGGACACGGGCCGGCCACTGAGGCGGTGACGAGCGTCAGAGCCGGCCGTGCATGAGGGCCGGCCGTGCGTCAGAGCCGGCCGTGCGTGAGAGTCGGCCGTGCGTCAGAGCCAGCCGTTGCGCCGGAAGCCGCGATACAGGACCACGCAAGCCACCGAGATCACGGTTATGACCAGCGGATAACCGAACGTCCAGCGCAACTCCGGCATGTAATCGAAGTTCATGCCGTACACACCGCACACCATCGTCGGTACGGCGATGATCGCTGCCCAAGCGGTGATCTTCCGCATGTCCTCGTTCTGCGCCACGGTGACCTGGGCCAGGTGCGCCTGCAGGATCGAGTTCAGAAGTTCGTCGAAGGCGAAGATCTGCTCCTTGACCCGCAGCAGATGGTCGGAGACATCGCGGAAGTAGGCCTGTATCTCCGGCTCGACCACCCGGATCGGTCGGGTGGCCAGCTCCTCCAGCGGGCGGCTCAATGGGACCACCGCCCGCTTCAGCTCCAGGAGTTCGCGCTTGAGCTGATAGATCCGCCCGGGATCGGCCCGTGCGCCGTTCTCGGCGAAGACATCCGTCTCCACCTGGTCGATGTCCTCCTGCACCGAGCCACTGACGTTCAGATACTCGTCGACCACATGATCCGCGATCGCGTGCAGCACCGCCGCCGGCCCTTTGGCGAGCTGTTCAGGGGTCGTCTCCAGCTCCTCACGCAACGGGCCGAGTGACCCGTGCCGTCCATGCCGCACGGTGATCACGAAGTCCTGGCCGACGAACACCATGATCTCGCCTGTGTTCACGACTTCGCTCGTCGCCGTGAGTTCCTCGTGCTCGACGTAACAGACCGTCTTGAACACCGCGAAGAGCGTGTCGTCGTAGCGCTCCAGCTTCGGTCGCTGATGCGCCTCGACGGCGTCCTCCACGGCCAGCGGATGCAGGGCGAACAACTCCGCGATACCCGCGAACTCCTGGTCCGTCGGCTCGTGAAGGCCGAGCCAGAGGAATTCGTCCCCGCGTTTGCGCACCTTCTGCAGGACGTCGACCAGATCGTCGCTCTCCGGTACCCGCACGCCGTCCCGGTATCTCACGCAGTTCACCACCGAGGAGCCCAGCGGGGACCGGGCAGGATGGCTGAGGTCGACGCGGGGATGCCGTCGAGCCAGCCGTGCCACCTTGCGGAGACCACCGACCTTGCTGAGGCCGGTGACCTTTCGCAGATTTCCTGCCATGGACATCTGGATCTCCTCGCCTGGCTCCCTCGTGCCGCATTTCTGCGCCCTGGCCCGCCAGTTTGCCAGTTGAGGGTGAGCCGCGGGTAAGCCTGTGGGAGCAGCGCATTCCGCTTTGTTCCCGCCTGTGGATGAAAGCGGCCCAGATAGGATCGGGCCGCGTGAAGAGGGACAGAAGGTGGCGCGGGAGTCCTCGGGAGTGGCGCTGGGGGAGAACGGGAGGGGTGCGGGGGACGTCGGGAGTGGATCTGGGGGAGAACGGGAGGGTGCGGGGGACGAACGGTAGGCGCGGCGGGAGCTCGGGGGGCTGCGGAGCGAGCACTGGAGGCGCGGCGGAAGAAGGGTGTGCGCGACCGGAGGGGGTTGGCGTGGGCGGGGCCGGCCTGACTGGAGAGGGCTGTCGCGTGGATACGGAGGGGGCGTGGATGCGGATGGGGCGTGGAATTCGAGACCGTGCCGCCGAGCGTCGGCCGTTCCTGACAAGCCGGACAACTGGGATGATCTCGGCATGATGCGAACCGACGGGTATCTCCTCGACAACCGGCAGTCCGCGGCGGGCGAGCAGGGCGACGCCGTGGGCCCCCTCTTCGACCCCACGACGTTCAGGCACCTCGAAGGGTTCGGCATCGGACCCGGCTGGCGTTGCTGGGAGGTGGGCGCGGGCGGCACCTCGGTGGTCTCCTGGATGGCCAAGAAGGTCGGACCGACCGGAAAAGTGATCGCGACCGACCTCGACACCTCAAGGCTCGCCGCGGCCGCCCGCCCGCCGGTCGAGGTCCGTGTCCATGACGTGGTGACCGAGGAGCCGCCGGGGGAGGGGTTCGACCTGGTGCACGCACGGATGGTTCTCGCTCATCTCCCGGACCGCCGACGGGCGTTGCGGTCGATGATCGACGCCCTGGCCCCCGGCGGTCGACTTCTGATCGAGGACACCGATCTCGCGCTGCAACCCCTGCTGTGCCCCGACGAGCACGGTCCCGCACAGCAACTCGCGAATCGTCTCCGCGACGGTGTCCGCAGCCTCCTCGTCGACAACGGCTCCGAACTCTCCTTCGGCCGTGGACTGCCTCGACTGCTCCGCGATGCCGGACTCCGCCGGGTCGCGGCCGACGTGTACTTCCCACTCGTCTCGCCTGCCTGCGCCGCGCTTGAGTCGGCCACGATCCGCGCACTCCGGGACCAGCTCGTCACCTCGGGGCATGCCACGGACCAGGACATCGACCGCCACCTCGCCAACGTCGCCGCCGACGGCATGGACCTGGCCGCGGCACCGATGATCTCGGCATGGGGGCGCAAGCCGTAGAGGGGCCGTCGGCCCTGAGCGCCGGGCAAGGCCCGGAGGCAAACCGGTCGCTGTCCACCTGCCGCCCATGTCATCAGCCGCCCATGTCGGCCCGGTCGGCGCGGCACCGTGGGAACGGCGGCGTCGCTCGGCCGCGGCGTGGACGCACCGCACGCGGCGGTGTCCGATCCGAGCACGCGGCCCAGGTCTCCGGCGTCACGTGGCGGCGGAGACGCCCCGTGTCGCTGCCGCGTGGACATACCGCACGCAGCCGTACGCGCCGAGCAACCGGCCGAGGACTCCGGCGTCACATGGCCGCGGAGACGCACTGTGCCGCTGCCGCGTGAGTGACCGTCACCGTGACGTCGGTGGCCTTCCTCCCACCCGCTCCACCGCCAGAGCCCCGGCCCTGCACCCTTCCCGCGCCGCGTCTTCAGGCCCGGCACCGGCAAGGAGGGATGCCAGAAAGGCACCCGTGAACGCGTCACCCGCTCCCGTCGTGTCCCTCGGCGCCGTCGGCACGGCTGGGACACGGGCGATCACGGTGCCCGACCGGGCGATCAGCGCGCCTTCCGCACCCTGCTTGGCGACCACGAGAGGGACATGACGGCTCAGGCCGGCCGCCGCGTCCGCCGGGTCGGAAAGACCGGTGAGCAGGCACGCCTCGTCGCGGCTCGGCAGCAGGACGTCCACGTCCTCCACCAGCGCCAGGAAACGGCCGACGCCCAGTTCCACCAGGAAGCCCGCCGAGGCCGGATCCAGGCTCACCGGCACCCCACGCGCGCGTGCCGACGCGAGAGCCACCGCCACCAGCGCCCGGCTCGGCTCGGAGAACAGCAGGTAGCCCGAGAGATGCAGCCGGGCGACGCCGTCGAGCACCGTGTCCGACCAGTCGGCCGGTTCGAGCCGCAAGGACGCGCCGCTGTCGGTGAGGAAGGTGCGCTCGGCCGCAGCTCCTTGGTCGACCAAGCAGATCACGGTGCCGGTCGACGCCTGCGGGTCCACGACGAGGCGTGGCCGCACCCCGCTCCCGATCAGTTCCCGTTCGTGCCAGGCGGCCGTGTCCGCGCCCACCCGTCCCAGCAACCGGACATGCGCACAACCCCAATGGGCGGCCCAGCAAGCCACATTGGCTCCCGCGCCGCCCGGCACCGTACGGATCGTCGCGGTCGTGTCCGTTCCGGACGCGAGGGGTCCTCGATGACGAGCTATGACGTCCGTCACCACATCCCCGACGACCAGCAGCGCGCCGTCACGAGCGCCACCGAGGTCCGGCCCACCCCCGCTCGCCGCGCTCCCGGACCGATGCCCGCTCGCACCGCCTTCGGTTCCGTGTGCCCCGGCTTCACCCAAGTCCGCTCCCGGTTCCACGTGCCTCCGCCTCGGTCAGGTCCCGCCTGCCTGCTTCCGTCCGCGTCACGCCCCGGCCCATGCGGCCGCGATCCGCGCCGCCAGCCGTACGTTGCCGCGGACCGCCGCGAGATTGGCGCTCAGGGAGGCCCCGTCGGTGTGGCGTACCAGGTAGTCCAACAGGAACGGCGTGACCCCCTGACCGCTGATGCCCTGTTCCTCGCAGGCGTGCAGCGCCTCGGCGAGCACGCGCGCGTGCAGCTCGGGATCCAGTTGTTCCGCCTCCGGCACCGCGTTGGCGACGATCAGCGCCGACTCGGGTCCACCGAGCCTGTCCTGAGCACGCATCACCTCGGCCGCCTCCTGTGGCGACCGCAGGGTCCAGTCCACCGGGTGTCCTGAGTCGGACAGGTAGAAGCCAGGGAAGCGTTCCGTGCGATAGCCGGCCACGGCGACGCCCAGCGTCTCCAGCCGCTGCAGGGTCGCCGGGACATCGAGGATCGACTTCACCCCGGCACACACCACCGTGATCCGCGTGCGCGCCAGCAGCCCCAGGTCGGCCGACTCGTCCTGTGTCACCGTCCACTCACGGTGCACACCGCCGAGCCCGCCCGTCGCGAAGACGCGGACTCCCGCGAGGGCCGCCAGCTGAGCGGTCGCCGACACCGTGGTCGCCCCGCTCGCCCCCGAGGCCATCGCCAGCGGCAGATCACGGTGCCCCAGCTTGCGGATCCCGTCCTCGTTCGCGATTCGCTCCAGTTGCTCCTTGTCCAGCCCTACCAGAGGTCGCCCGTCCAGCACGGCGATCGTCGCGGGAACGGCGCCCTCCCGCCGCACGACGTCCTCCAGCTCCAGTGCCACCTGCAGGTTGCGCGGCCGCGGCAGCCCGTGCGCGATGATCGTGGACTCCAGGGCAACCACGGGTCGACCCGCGTCGATCGCCCCTCGCACCTCTTGGGACACCATCAGCACCACGCGACTGCCTCCTGTCTGTCGGTCTTCCCTCATCTCTGGCGGGCGGCCCGCCCGATCAAACCCCTTGCGGCCTGTGGGGGAGGACACCAGCCTTGGAGGCATGACCGACAACACGACACGTCTCGACCACGTGGTCCTCTGGGTGCGCGACCCGGTCGCGTCGGCCGAGTTCTACGACAAGACGCTCGGCATGGCCCCCGTCCGGCTTGCCGAGTTCATCGCGGGCGAGGCGCCGTTCCCCTCGGTGCGCGTCAACGACGAGACCATCCTCGACCTCATGCCGATGACCATGGTGGAGCGCATGAAGATGCTGCCCGGCGCCGCCCAGAGCGCGGGGCACCCGGTCAATCACGTCTGTCTGTCCCTGCCGGAAACCGATCTCCACAAGCTCCGCACACACCTGGAGGAGCAGGACGTCCCCGTCTCGGACTACTCGTACGACGCCTTCGGCGCCCGCGGCAAGGCCAGGCGCAGCTTCTACTTCCGCGATCCCGACGGCAACGTCTTCGAGGCCCGGCACTACGACTAGCGAGCCGGCAGAAGGAACTCGGGCCGGCCTCAGACGTCCGCGTCGGCGCTCTTCGCCCGTGTCCTGCCCCGTGTGAACAGCGCCAGTGCCGCCAACGGGATCAGCAGGCACGCGGCGGTGAAGTTCAGCCAGCCGTAGCTCGCCTTGGCGACGACGAGACCGGCGATCGCCCCGCCGACGCCCGCCGAGGCGTTCATGACGAGATCCGAGAGCCCCTGCGCGGCGGCCCGCGCGGGCTGCGGCACGGAGTCGGTGAGCAGCGCGGAACCGGAGACGAGCCCCGCCGACCAGCCGAGCCCCAGCACGAAGAGCCCGACGGCCGTCTGCCCGTGACTGGCGCCGGCCGTGCCGGCGAGGAACACGGCGCACGCCAGCAGCCCCACCGCCAGCCCGATCCCGGACAGCCGCCCCAACCGGTCCGTCAGCCGCCCCATGAGCGGTGCGAACGCGTACATGCCCGCGATGTGCACGCTGATGACCAGCCCGATCAGATCGATGCCCGCGCCATGGTGCGCGAGGTCGACCGGAGTCATGGCCATCACCGAGACCATCGCCGTGTGCGCCACGGCAACCGTCACCACCGCGAGCCGGGCTCGCGATGAGGCCGTCACGGCGGCCAGCCCGGCGCGCAGCGAGCGGGCCGCGGGCGACTGGTCCTCGGTCGGCGCGAGCGCCCGCGCCGTGAGCAGTGGATCCGGCCGCAGCAGTACGGCCACCACGACCGCGGATATCAGGAAGATCCCCGCTGCCCACAGGAACGGACCAGCCGCGGCGGGTATCCCGAGGCCCATGACGCTGCGACCCGCGGGCGCGGCGATGTTCGGTCCGAGGACCGCGCCGATGGTCGTCGCCCACACGACGAGCGAGATGGCCCGGGCCCGCCGTTCCGGTTCGGCCAGATCGGCGGCCGCGAACCGCGCCTGCAGATTCGCCGCCGAGGCCGCGCCGAACGCGGCCAGCCCGCCCAGCAGCAGCGGGAAGCTTCCGACCGCGGCCGCGACCACGGCGACACCTGCGCCCACGGCGCCGATGAGGTAGGCGAGGACGAGCCCGGGACGCCGCCCGCGCGCGGTCATCAACGCGGCCAGGGGCACCGACAGCATCGCCGTACCGGCGACGGTCGCGGTGGGCGCCAGTCCGGACAGTGACTCGGTGCCGCTCACCTCCGTGGCGAGGACGGCCGCGAGCGCGATGCCGGTGGCGACGCCCAGCCCGCCGAGGATCTGCGTCGCGATCAATACGGCCGAGATACGGCGGCGCAGAGCCGGCAACCGGTCTGCCGGCACGGCTGCGACGACCTTCCGCTGGACGGTGGTCACGACGCGCACCCGGGCGCGGGACGCCTCGCAGGAGCCGACACGGGGCAGCGCACCGCAGTGGCCGCGTACAGGTGGGTGAAAGGTGTCGTCACAGGCGCAGTCTCCCCCTCGTCGCTCGTCCGCCCAACCCGTTGGTGTCGGACATCTCAGAACAGCGGCTCCGGCAGCACCCCCTCCAGCGCGAGCAGCTTCCGCTTGGTCTCCAGACCGCCCCCGAACCCGCCGATGCCGCCGTCGCTCTCCACGACCCGGTGACAGGGCACGACGACCGGCAGCGGATTGGCGCCCATCGCCATCCCCACGGCCTGGGCCGCGCCGGGCTGTCCGACCCGCCCCGCCAGATCGCCGTACCCGACGACCGTGCCGTACGGGACACCGGCGGCCAGCTCGCGCAGCACCTGGCGGTTGAAGCCGGAGATGAGCGACCAGTCCAGCGGCAGGTCGAAGTCGCGGCGCGCGCCCGAGAAGTACTGCTCCACCTGGCGTATCGCCTCGGTCAGCAGCGGGGAGTCGGGTGCCTCGACCGGCTCGCCGCCCAGCCGGGCCGCCAGGCGGTCGAGCGCCTTGTCGCGCACCTCGTCCGTGGCGTGGAACACGACGCTGACCAGGCCTTCGCGGGTCGCGGCCAGCATCAGCGGACCGATGTCGGTACCGACGACGGCCCATACGACCTGCTGCTCGTACTGCCCATGGCTGTCCATGCGCCCACCGTACGGCCCGCCACTGACAACGCCCCGGCGACCGGCGTCGGCTCCTTGGCGGGGAACGCACTCCCGGTCAGCGCGTCCCGCACCACGTCGGGATGGTTGGTGATGATGCCGTCCACGCCGTACCCGGCGACCAGCCGAGCGGTGATCGCGTCGTTCACGGTCCACGCGAAGACCTCCAGCGGCCTGCCGTGCGGCCCGGTGAACTCGTGGACGGAGTCGACGTAGTCCGTGGAGATGGAGCCGTACGAGGGATTGATCTGGTCGGCGAAGGCCGCGTACCCGGCGAGGTCCTCCTCCGGCGGTGTCCCGAGGAAACCGGTCTTGACGTCGGGCTGCAGCTCGTGGACGGTCCGCACGGTCTCGGCGCTGAAACTCTGCACGATCAACCGGCCGGCGAGGTGCTCCGGGTCCAGCCAGCCCTCGTCGTCCAGGACCCTGAGGGTCTGCCGCTCGATGCCGGGATACAGATCAGGGTTCTTGATCTCCAGAAGAAGCTTCTGATGGTGCAGCTCCACACGGTCCATGAACTGCTCCAGCGTCGGCACACGCGCGCCCGCGTAGCCGGGGCCGAACCAGCTGCCCGCGTCCAGACGGGCGATCTCGGCGGCGGTGAAGTCCTTCACCTTCCAGGGCGCCCGATCGGGAAAGACCTCCTCCACGTCGGTCGTGCGTTTGAGGTTGTCGTCGTGGAGGACGACGAGCTCACCGTCCCTCGTGCGCTGCACGTCGTTCTCGACCCAGCTGATGCCCAGATCGGCGGCCTTGTCCACGGCGGCCAGCGTGTTCTCGGGAGCGTAGGCCGAAGCCCCCCGGTGGGCGACGACCGTGGGCACGTCGTCGCGGGCCCGGGCGTCGGAGGCGGGCAGCAGAAGCGCGGCAGTTCCCAGGAGCGCGGTCGTCGTTGCGGCTACAGCGCGCGCGTGCATGCGTACTCCTCGCGTCGAACGATCACAGACGGTTCAACTGTGACAGCAGTCGGTCAACGGCGAAGGAGTGCAGAATGGCCACAGAATGAATGGAGTTGCCCGGGCCCGCTCACTTGTGCCGCACAACTGGGGCAAGGCCGTGTTTCTTTGCCGGAAAATCGTTCGACCATTCCGGTGGGAGTTACTCTCTGCCTCAACCCCGACCGCCCGGGCGGTCCTGGGAGGGGGCGCATTTCACGGATTTCAGGGACGTAAGAGGGCGGGAAGGGCAACTGCGTATGCAGGGCACGATCGACGGATTCAGCTACGGACTCGTCACACCGCTGGTGGCCTATCTGATGGCCTGCCTCGGCGGTGCGCTCGGTCTGCGCTGCACCACCAGATCGATGCTCGTCCCGCAGTCCTGCCGCCCGGGGTGGCTCGCTCTGGCGGCGGCGGCCATCGGCTCCGGCATATGGACCATGCACTTCGTCGCGATGATGGGCTTCACCGTCGAGGAGACGCCCATCCACTACGACAAAGCGATGACGTTCGCGAGCCTCGCCGTCGCCATCGTCATGGTGGGCATCGGGATCTTCATCGTCGGCTACAAGGGCGCCCGTGGAACGGCCCTGTTCACCGGCGGCACCATCACCGGTCTGGGCATAGCCTCCATGCACTATCTCGGCATGGCCGGGATGCGACTGGGCGGAAGGCTGGAATACAACACCTTCACCGTCGCCGTCTCCGTGGTCATAGCCATGGTGGCGGCCACCGCCGCATTGTGGGCCGCAGGACAGGTCAGAGGATTTCTCTGGAGCGTGGGCGCGAGCCTCGTGATGGGACTCGCCGTCAGCGGCATGCACTACACCGGCATGGCCGCCCTCAGCGTCCACCTCCACGACACCGACGTCCCCACCGCGGGCGACTCGCCCGCCGCCCTGGTCGCGCCGATGCTGGTCGGCCCGCTCGCGTTCCTGCTGCTCGCGGGCCTGGTCGTGCTCCTCGACCCGTGGATCGTCACGGGGAACCCCCCAGCGCCCCCCGCCGAGCCCAAACCGGGTGTCCCGGCCCGCCCCGCCGTCCCGCACCGGGCTCACCGGCCCCGGCTGCGCGTCCGCCCGAACCAGGACCGACGCGGGTCCCGAGCTCCGCAGAACCACTGATCCGGACGCGTTGTCAGTGGGGGGTCGTACGGTGGATTCCATGCGGCCCGTTTCCCAGATCGAACGCACGGTGGCGCCCTTCGAGGTCGTCAGCCCCTACCGGCCCAGCGGCGACCAGCCGCAGGCCATCGCCGAGCTCGCCCGGCGCATCGAAGCCGGCGAGAAGGACGTCGTCCTGCTCGGCGCGACCGGCACAGGAAAGTCCGCCACCACCGCGTGGATGATCGAAAAGCTTCAGCGCCCCACCCTGGTGATGGCGCCGAACAAGACTCTGGCCGCCCAGCTGGCGAACGAATTCCGCGAGCTCCTGCCGAACAACGCCGTCGAATACTTCGTCTCGTACTACGACTACTACCAGCCCGAGGCCTACGTCCCGCAGTCGGACACCTACATCGAGAAGGACTCCTCGATCAACGAGGAGGTCGAGCGCCTGCGGCACTCCGCGACCAACTCACTGCTCACCCGCCGTGACGTCGTCGTGGTCGCCTCGGTCTCCTGCATCTACGGACTCGGCACCCCGCAGGAGTACGTGGACCGTATGGTCCCCCTCAAGGTCGGCGAGGAGATCGACCGGGACGAGCTGCTGCGCCGCTTCGTGGACATCCAGTACACACGCAACGACCTGGCCTTCAGCCGGGGCACCTTCCGCGTGCGCGGCGACACCATCGAGATCTTCCCGGTCTACGAGGAGCTCGCCGTACGCATCGAGATGTTCGGCGACGAGATCGAGGCCCTGTCCACACTCCACCCGCTCACCGGCGAGATCATCAGCGACGACCAGCAGTTGTACGTCTTCCCCGCCTCCCACTACGTCGCCGGCCCCGAGCGCATGGAGCGGGCCGTCAACGACATCGAGAAGGAGCTGGGGGAGCGCCTCACCGAGCTGGAGAAGCAGGGCAAGCTGCTGGAAGCCCAGCGCCTGCGGATGCGCACGACCTACGACCTGGAGATGCTCCGCCAGATCGGCACCTGCTCCGGCGTCGAGAACTACTCCATGCACTTCGACGGCCGCTCGCCCGGCTCCCCGCCCAACACCCTGCTGGACTACTTCCCGGACGACTTCCTGCTCGTCATCGACGAGTCGCACGTCACCGTGCCGCAGATCGGAGCCATGTACGAGGGTGACGCGTCCCGCAAGCGCACCCTCGTCGACCACGGCTTCCGCCTTCCTTCCGCCCTGGACAACCGCCCCCTGAAGTGGGAGGAGTTCCAGGAGCGCATCGGGCAGACCGTCTACCTGTCGGCGACCCCGGGAACCTACGAGCTCTCCCGCTCGGACGGCCATGTCGAGCAGATCATCCGGCCCACCGGCCTCGTCGACCCGGAGGTCGTGGTCAAGCCCACCGAGGGGCAGATCGACGACCTGGTCCACGAGATCCGCGCACGCGTCGAGAAGGACGAGCGCGTCCTGGTCACCACCCTCACCAAGAAGATGGCCGAGGACCTCACGGACTACTTCCTGGAGCTCGGCATCCAGGTGCGCTACCTGCACAGCGACGTCGACACGCTGCGCCGGGTCGAGCTGCTGCGCGAGCTGCGCTCCGGCGAGTTCGACGTCCTCGTCGGCATCAACCTCCTCCGCGAGGGGCTCGACCTTCCCGAGGTGTCCCTGGTCGCGATCCTCGACGCCGACAAGGAGGGCTTCCTGCGCTCCGGGACCTCCCTCATCCAGACCATCGGCCGCGCGGCGCGCAATGTCTCCGGTCAGGTCCACATGTACGCCGACAAGATCACACCGGCGATGGAGAAGGCCATCGACGAGACCAACCGCCGCCGGGAGAAGCAGGTCGCCTACAACAAGGCGAACGGCATCGACCCCCAGCCGCTGCGTAAGAAGATCAACGACATCGTCGCGCAGATCGCGCGCGAGGACGTCGACACGGAGCAGTTGCTGGGCAGCGGCTACCGAGCGAAGAAGGACGGCCGGGGCACCAAGGCTCCCGTTCCCTCTCTCGGTGACAAGGCGGCCAAGGGCACGAAGGCGTCCAAGTCGGCGAAGGGCAAGGCCGCGGAGAAAGTGCCGACCGACCGCCCGGCGGCCGAGCTCGCCGAGCAGATCGAGGAGTTGACGGCGCGTATGCGCGCCGCCGCCGCGGATCTGCAGTTCGAGATCGCGGCCCGGTTGCGCGACGAGGTGTCCGAGATGAAGAAGGAACTGCGCCAGATGAAGGAGGCGGGCCTGGCCTGACGGCCCACGGGCGCCGGTCACCGACCCCGGGACCGGCGCCCTCGAACGGCCTGAACCGCCCCGCCGGGCACGCCCTGTGTTGCAAGACCGACACAAAGTGCGGACCGGGGTACGTCACTGTCAGTGCTCCTGCGTAGGGTTCTGGTCATCCGCGGAGTCCGCGGCCAACAGGGGACAGCTCGAGAGGGGATTCAGCACGTGACCGTCAACATGACCAAGGGTCAGGCCATCAGTCTGCAGAAGAACGACGGGGGCAGCCTGACCGCGGTACGCATGGGTCTCGGCTGGCAGGCGGCTCCCCGGCGCGGCCTGTTCGGCTCCCGCACCCGGGAGGTCGACCTGGACGCGTCCGCCGTTCTGTTCGCGGACAAGCAGCCCGTGGACGTCGTCTTCTTCCGTCACCTGGTGAGCGACGACGGCTCCGTCCGCCACACCGGTGACAACCTCGTCGGCGGTGTCGGCCAGGGCGGCGACGACGAGGCGATCCTCGTCGACCTCGCGCGCGTGCCGGTCCACATCGACCAGATCGTCTTCACCGTGAACTCCTTCACGGGCCAGACCTTCCAGGAGGTGCAGAACGCGTTCTGCCGCCTGGTCGACGAGACCAACGGCCAGGAGCTGGCCCGCTACACCCTCGCGGGCGGCGGCGCCTACACGGCGCAGATCATGGCGAAGGTGCACCGCTCGGGCCCGGGCTGGTCGATGACGGCCCTCGGTACCCCGGCCAACGGCCGCACCTTCCAGGACCTGATGCCGGCGATCCTGCCGACCCTGTAAGGCCCGCCCGGCGAGCGGCACTCGACAAGACAAGCGACACAGGGGGACGAAGTCATGACGGCCGAGCTGGTGCGGGGGCAGAACCACCCGCTCTCCCAGACCCGTCTGGAGATCAGGGTCTCGGCCGGAACGCCGATCGTGGCCGGAGCCACGCTCGGCGACGACGAGGGCAGGATCCACGGGGTCGAATGGGTGGCCCACCCGGGCGCCCCGACCCTGCCCGGCCTTGAGGTCTCACGCCAGGCGGCCGCCGACCACCGTCTTGCGGTGGACCTGGACGCCATGCCCGAGGCCGTCCACCGCGTCAGCGTGCTGCTCGCCCTGCCCGCCGGGGTCGGCGGTCCGACCCGCTTCGGCGCCGTGGCCACCCCCTTCGTCGCGGTCACCGGCCTGGACGGCACCGAGGTCGCCAGCTACACGATCACCGGCCTTGAGGCGGAGTCGGCCGTGGTCGCCCTGGAGCTCTACCGTCGACAGGACGCCTGGAAGGTGCGTGCCATCGGCCAGGGTTACGCCGGTGGTCTCGCCGACCTCCTCACCGACCAGGGCCTGTCCCAGGCCCATCAGCTGGCCGGCAGCATCAACGAAGCGGTGGCCCAGGGCATGGCCCGCTCCGTGCCGGCACCCTCCGCACGGACGGACGGCGACCGTTCCCGGCAGGCCGCCGCACCCGCACTCGGCCCCGAGCAGGCAGGCTCCGCACCGCAGAGCTCCTCCGGGGCCGTACCCCAGCAGCCGACATCGCCCTACGGCACCCAGACGCCCGGTGCGCCCGGCCAGCCGGCGCCGCAGATGCCGTATCAGGGCCCGACCGGCAGCGGTGACCCCGCCCAGCCGTCGACGCCCACCTCCGGCGGCCCGATCGACTACAGCCACCCCCGCCGTCGGAACGCGGCTCCCCCGCCGCCTCCGCCGACCGCGCCTGCGGCCCAGCCCGGACAACCGGCTCAGCCCGTCGCGGGTGACGCCACCGGCTGGTCCATGGACGAGCGGCTGTACAACCAGGTGTGGGGCATGTTCGAGGACCTGGCTCGCACGACCGCCGCCTACCGCAGCGCGGTCGACTTCGCCGACTCCCGCATGGAAAAGGAGCTCGACCAGGTCCTGTCGGACCCGCGCAGCCGGATCGGCGGACAGGGCGACGCCGCGCGCGAGGCCGCAGAGGCCAAGCACGCCCAGCTCATCAGCCAGGCGAGGGCGACGCTCGACCGGGACCTCGCCCAGCTCACCGCCGAGGCCGAGGTCGTCGAACCCGCGCTGCCGCCCGCGTACGCACGCTGGGACAATCCCGTCTGGCACGGTTACCGCGTACCGATGGAGATTCCCATGGCCGTGCGCCTGGGCGACCTCCACCTGCCCGAGAGCACCCAGTTGCGCATACCGATGCTGATCCGGCTGCCGCTGGAGCGCGGTCTGTGGATCGACAGTGGTCGCAGTGGTTCGATCGACGGCTCGTTCACCGACGCCCACGACCTGCGGCGCCTCGCGATGGAGACGGCCGTGGCGCACGCGGCCCGGCTGCTCGCCGTCCACCCGGCGGGCGAGTTCACCGTGCATGTCGCCGACCCTGCCGGTTCGGGAGCACAGGCGCTCGTCCCCCTCGTGCAGAGCGGCGCGCTCGCGGGTCCGCCGGCGGTGGGCGCGGGCGGAGTGGCCGACATCCTCGCGCGGCTCACCCAGCGCGTCGACCTCGTGCAGATGGCGCTGCGCGCCGGCGCCCCCGACTCGCTGCCGCCCGGGTTCGACACCTCCCAGCAGCTCCTCATCGTCAACGACTTCCCGCACGGCTTCGACGACCGGGCCGTCAATCAGCTGCGCTACCTCGCGGACGAGGGACCCGCAGTCGGCGTCCACCTGATGATGGTCGCGGACCGTGAGGAAGCTGCCGCCTACGGCCCGTTGCTCGACCCGCTGTGGCGTTCGCTGCTGCGACTGACCCCCGTCCCCGACGACCACCTGGCCGACCCCTGGGTGGGGCATGCCTGGACCTACGAGCCTTCGCTCGTGCCGCCTGGCAGCCAGGTCCTCCAGCAGGTGCTCAGGCAGGTCGCCGAAGCTCGGGCCAAGTACAGGTAAAGCGCCTCTGACCAGCACACTTGGCCTTCTTTTTGCCAAGCACTTTACCTTCCCTTGGTGATTGGGGTAGAGTTCATCCCACGGAGGGGAGTACTCCCTGTCTAGTGCGACGTACCCGTCAATACGGATCCGGCCAGATCCCGGGGCGTCGGCCCATCGTGGGTGGAAGAGACCTCCGGCGCGCGACGACGCTGACATTTGCCGTTACGACTGCCGGAGGCGCAGTGGAAGTTTCCACGACCCTGTGGGTCCTGACCATCGTGGGCCTTGCCGCCCTGATCGCGGTCGACTTCTTCATCGGCCGCAAGCCGCATGACGTGTCGATCAAGGAAGCAGGTATCTGGACGGTCGTCTGGATCGTCCTGGCCGCCCTCTTCGGGCTGGGCCTGCTGTTCTTCGGGGGCGGGCAGCCCGCCGGCGAGTTCTTCGCGGGCTTCATCACCGAGAAGTCGCTGAGCGTCGACAACCTCTTCGTCTTCGTTCTGATCATGGCGAAGTTCGCGGTGCCGTCCCAGTACCAGCAGAGGGTGCTGCTCATCGGTGTCCTCATAGCCCTGGTGCTGCGCGCCGTCTTCATCGCCGCGGGCGCCGCCATCATCGCCAGCTTCTCCTGGGTGTTCTACATCTTCGGCGCCTTCCTGATCTGGACCGCCTGGAAGCTCGTCCAGGAGGCGCGGGCCGACGAGGAGGACGAGGAGTACGAGGAGAACAAGCTCCTCAAGGCGGCCGAGCGCAGGTTCGGCGTCGCCGACCGTTACCACGGCACCAAGCTGTGGATCCAGGAGAACGGCAAGCGGGTCATGACCCCGATGCTGGTCGTGATGCTGGCGATCGGCACCACCGACGTGCTGTTCGCCCTGGACTCCATCCCCGCGATCTTCGGCCTGACGCAGGACCCGTACATCGTGTTCACGGCCAACGCCTTCGCCCTGATGGGTCTGAGGCAGTTGTACTTCCTGATCGGTGGCCTGCTGAAGAAGCTGGTCCACCTCAGCTACGGCCTGTCGGTCATCCTGGGCTTCATCGGCGTCAAGCTGGTGCTGCACGCGCTGCACGAGTCCGGCGTCCACGTCCCCGAGATCAGCATTCCGGTCTCGCTCGGCGTGATCTGCTCGGTCCTGGTGATCACCACGATCACCAGCCTGAGGGCTTCCAAGAAGCAGGCGGCGGCCGAGGCGGCGCAGGAGAGGAGCGAAGGCGCTCCGAAGGACAGCATCGACGTCTGACCCCGTCGAACGTAGGAAGAACCAACACCGGGAGTGGTGCCCAGCGAATTGCCGAGCACCGCTCCCGGTGCTTCTTTGGGCGCTGGGGTGTTCCCGTCGGGGACACCACGGCCGGGTGGAGGCACCTGTGGACGCACCCATGAAGTTCGTACAGATCATCGACTTCGAGACCGAGCGTATCGACGAGATGCGGGAACTCACCCAGGACACCGAGCAACGCCTTGCCGGGCGCAGCGGTGGCCCCAGGCGCCGCCTCGTCCTCAAGGACCGGGGCCGGCCCGACAGGTACCTCGTGGTGGTCGAGTTCGACTCCCACGAGGACGCCATGCGCAACAGCGATGACCCCGAGACGACCAAGTTCGCGGAGCAGATGGCCGCGCTGTGCACCAGGCCGCCGTCCTTCACGGACTGTGACGTACAGGAGATGACCGATTTCGCGTAGCGACACACACCGCACCAAGGCCCCGCACCCCGAGGGCTCGGGGCCGCTCGACCACCAAGCGGACCGGAATGCGGACCCCCAAGGGCTCTGCGACGATCGCTCCATGATCGCTCGGCTGAGGCCGCTCACGACTCGTTGGACGTCCTTCGTGCCGGTGCTCGCGGTCGTCCTGCTGGTCTTCACCTGGGGGCGGGACCTGCCCGGCGCGGTCGTGGCCGTGGTGACGCTGGTTCTCGCGGGGGCCGTGCTGTCCGCCGTGCACCATGCCGAAGTGATCGCTCACCGGGTCGGTGAACCTTTCGGCTCCTTGGTCCTCGCGGTCGCCGTCACGATCATCGAGGTCGCCCTGATCGTGACCCTGATGGCGGACGGCGGGGACAAGAGCTCCACCCTCGCCCGGGACACGGTCTTCGCCGCCGTGATGATCACCTGCAACGGCATCGTCGGCCTGTGCCTGCTGGTCGCCTCTCTGCGGCACCGGACGGCGGTCTTCAACCCCGAGGGCACCGGGGCCGCGCTCGCCACCGTCGCCACCCTGGCCACGCTCAGCCTGGTGCTGCCCACGTTCACCACGAGCAAGCCCGGGCCGGAATTCTCCACCGTGCAGCTGACGTTCGCCGCGGTGTCCTCGCTGATCCTGTACGGCCTGTTCGTGGCGACCCAGACCGTACGGCACCGCGACTACTTCCTCCCCATCACCCGGCAGGGCGAGGTGATCGCCGCCGACGACCATGCCGACGCTCCCTCGGCCCGCACCGCGCTGATCAGCCTGGGACTGCTGGGCCTGGCACTGATCGGCGTGGTGGGCCTGGCCAAGGGGGTGTCGCCCACCATCGAGTCCGGGGTGGCGGCGGCCGATCTGCCGCACGCCGTCGTCGGCGTGGTCATCGCCCTGCTCGTGCTGCTGCCCGAGACCATCGCCGCGCTGCGCTCCGCGCGCCGGGACCGTGTGCAGACCAGCCTGAACCTCGCGCTCGGCTCTGCGATGGCCAGCATCGGTCTGACCATTCCCGCGGTCGCCCTGGCTTCCCTCTGGCTCTCCGGCCCGCTCGTCCTCGGCCTCGGCCCCACCCACATGGTGCTGCTGGCCCTGACGGTGGTGGTGAGCTCGCTGACGGTGGTGCCGGGGAGGGCGACGCCACTCCAAGGAGGCGTCCACCTGGTGCTGTTCGCGGCCTACCTGGAACTCGCGATCAATCCGTAGCCGCACAGGCGACCTGCCGGGCAGGCGAACCGCCGCACGGGCAACACCGTGGCGCAGCCGCACCCAGCATGGTCACGGTGTTCCGGGGCCCGTCACCCCGTGGCGGGCTCCGCCGCCGCGGCCGGCGCGGGACGTGTCTCCGGCAGCAGCGCGAAGCACCCCAGGCTGAGCAGCGCGACCCCCGTCAGATACGCCCCCACCGCCCAGGGCACCCGGCCGCCCTGCTCGGCGAGCGCCGTCGCCACGAGGGGGGTGAGCGCGCCCCCGAGGACACCACCGAGGTTGTAGCCCACCGCGGCGCCCGTGCAGCGCACCCGGGGCTCGTACAACTCCGGCAGATACGCGGCGATCACGGCGAACATGGTGATGAACGCGAGCATCGCCCCGAGGAAACCCAGGAACATCGGCAGCGGCGCGCCCGTGGCGAGAAGCGCGACCATCGGGAACATCCACAGCGCGGCGGCAGCGCACCCGATCAGGGCCAGCGGCCGACGCCCGTACCGGTCACCGAGCAGCGCGGCCAGCGGAGTGAGCGCGCCCTTCACCACCACCGCCCCCATGATGCAGGTCAGCATGACACTGCGGCTCACCCCGAGCCGCTCCGTGCCGTAGGCGAGGGACCAGGTCGTCACGGTGTAGAAGATCGCGTATCCGACCGACAGCGCTCCGGCCGTGAGCAGCAGGAGCCGCCAGTGGTCACGTACGACTTCGACGAGCGGCACGCGCGCGTGGCTGTCGAGTTCGAGGAACCGGGGGCTCTCCGTGAGCGAAGACCGAAGCCACAGCCCCACCAGGGCCAGGACTCCCGCCGCCCAGAACGGCACCCGCCAGCCCCACTGCGCGAACTGCGCCTCGGAGAGGGTCGCCGACAGTGCGAGCACCACTCCGTTGGCCAGCAGGAAACCGAGCGCCGGCCCGACCTGCGGAAAGCTCGACCACAGACCGCGCCGGTCGGCCGGCGCGTGCTCCACGGTCAGCAGGACCGCCCCGCCCCACTCACCGCCGAGGCCCAGCCCTTGGAGGAAACGCAGCACGAGCAGCAGCAGGGGAGCGGTCACGCCGATCGTGTCGTACGTCGGTACGCAGCCGACCGCGACCGTGGAGGCGCCGGTCAGCAGCAGCGAGGCGACGAGAACCGGCCGGCGCCCGTGCCGGTCGCCGATGTGTCCGAACAGCACCGAGCCCAAGGGCCGCGCCACGAAGCCCACGCCGAACGTCGCGAACGCGGCCAGGGTGCCCGCCAACGGGGAGAACGTCGGGAAGAACAGCGGTCCCAGAACCAGAGCGGCCGCTGTCCCGTAGACGAAGAAGTCGTAGAACTCGATGGCCGTGCCGGCGAGCGAGGCCGCCGCGAGCCGCAGCATGGAGGGCGCCCTTACGGTGCGTACGTCGTGCATGCCGCGTCAACTACCCACCGTGACCGTCGGTTACGGGGGCGCTCGGGGGTGGTCGGTCGACGTCAGTATGTGACCGTGATGCGCCGGGCGGGGCCGTCGACGCGGACGGCACCGCCGTAAGGGATCACGAGTTGGGGGTCGGTGTGCCCGAAGTCGACATCAAAGACGATCATGGTCTCGGGCGCGTACGTCCGCATGGCGCGCAGGACGGCCTCGCGCTGCTCGGTGGCGTAACGAGCGCCCTCCTCCGGGCCGTTGGGGCGCTGGAAGGACCAGGTTCGCGCACGGCCCATCAGCAGCGCCGAGAAACGCTGGAGCAGCCCGCGCTCGCCCATGCTCCGGAGCGTCCAGAAGACCTCGTCGGCGCTCGGCAGCGCCTCCGACGTCTCCAGCAGCAGCACTGCGCCGTCGTACTCCGAGAGATCCCGCGCGATCTCGCGGTCCGCCATCAGCAGCCAGCCGAGGATCTCCAGACAGCCGCCCCATGTCGGCCCGTCCACCACACGGTCGGCGTTGACCCAGGTCCAGGCATCGGCAGGCCGCATCCCCGGCTCCGCCCCGAACGTCGCCGGATCGGCCCAGTCGCCATTGACGTCGTTCCAGCGCTCGGCCGGCTCCAGTTCGTACTCGCCCGGCGTGAACAAGGCGGCGCGCAGCGACTCGGCCGTCTGCGGGTTCATGGCGCCGGGTCGGCCCAGCTCGCACATCACGGTGGCGCCGTGGAAGCCGACGATGCCGCTGTTGCGCAGGAACATGAGCAGATTGGTGTTGTCGCTCATCCCGAAGAACGGCTTCGGGTTCGCCCGGACCAACTCCCGGTCCAGCCACGGCAGCACCGTGATCTGGTCGTCGCCGCCGATCGACGCGATGACGGCCCCGATGTCCGGGTCGGCGAACGCGGCGTGGATGTCGTCGGCCCGCTCCCGCGGTGACGCCCCCATCTTGCGGGTCGCCGGATACTCCACGGGTTCGAGCTTGTACTCCGTACGCAGTCGTTCCAGGCCCAGTTCGTAGGGCCGGGGGTAGAGCTCGGGCAGGCCGGCGCCGGGCGAGACGACGGCGATACGGTCCCCGGGGGAGGGCTTGGGCGGATACGAGATCATGGTCATCTGCGGAGGGTAGGACCCGAGGTGCCCTGCGTGCACCGTGATAAACCGGGTCCGAGCAGCGGTCCTGCACGGACCGCCCCACCCCGAACGGACCGGAGGAACCATGCCCCGCAGCCTGGCCAACGCCCCGATCATGATCCTCAACGGCCCCAACCTGAACCTGCTCGGCCAGCGCCAGCCGGAGATCTACGGTTCCGAGACCCTGGCGGACGTCGAGGCCCTGTGCGCCAAGGCGGCGGCCGCGCACGGCGGCACGATCGACTTCCGGCAGTCCAACCACGAGGGTGAGTTGGTCGACTGGATCCACGAGGCGCGGCTGAACCACTGCGGCATCGTGATCAACCCCGGTGCCTACTCGCACACCTCCGTGGCGATCCTGGATGCGCTCAACACCTGCGACGGGCTTCCTGTGGTGGAGGTCCACATCTCCAACATCCACAAGCGCGAGTCGTTCCGGCACCACTCGTACGTCTCGCTGCGCGCCGAGGGTGTCATCGCGGGGTGCGGTGTGCAGGGGTACGTCTTCGGGGTGGAGCGGGTCGCGGCGCTGGCGGGGGCGGGGCGTGCGGACACCTGACGTACGGGCCGGAGGCAGGAGCCTCGCCGGTGTGGTCCGGGCAGCCGCCGGGGCCGCCGGTCGAGGGCGGGGATTGAGGGACCGGCGGCCCGTACCGCTCAGGAGCCGTCATCCTGCGCGGGGCTGACTCCAGTTGACTGCGCAACAACGTCCGCCGGGAGCGCGCGTAGGGCACCGGCGTGTGCGAACGGTTCACACGGGGTGTGTGCGGCGCGCGGCCGCACATGTGCGCCCGGCGCGCGCTCTGTTAACGCGCGCCACCGGGTCCGCGTTCACCAGCCGCGCTCGCGCCACTCCGGCAGATGCGGCCGTTCCCGGCCCAGCGTCGTGTCGTTGCCGTGTCCCGGGTAGACCCAGGTCTCGTCCGGCAGCGCGTCGAAGATCTTCGTCTCGACGTCGTGGATCAGGCTGGCGAACGCGTCGGGATCCTTGCGGGTGTTGCCCACACCGCCGGGGAACAGACAGTCCCCGGTGAACACATGGGGGTGCCCGTGCGGGTCGTCGTAGATCAGGGCGATCGAACCCGGTGTGTGCCCGACCAGGTGGCGTGCGATGAGGTCCACGTGCCCCACCCGGATGGTGTCGCCGTCGTCGACGAGAACGTCGGTGGGCACCGGAATGCCGTCGGCGTCGTGCCGGCCGGCGTACGTGCGCGCGCCGGTGGCCTCGACGACCGCGGCGAGCGCCTGCCAGTGGTCGCCGTGCTGGTGTGTGGTGACGACGGACGCGATGCCGTCGTCACCGATCATGCCCAGCAGCGCGTCCGCGTCGTTCGCGGCGTCGATCAGCAGTTGCTCGTCCGTGGCCCGGCAGCGCAGCAGGTAGGCGTTGTTGTCCATCGGGCCGACCGCGATCTTGGTGATCATCAGGTCCTTGAGCTCGTGCACGTCGGCGGGGCCACCGACCGTCACCTGTCCGCTGTAGGTCATGTCGGCAGCCTATAGCGGCACAGCGGTCCGCGGACCGTCCAGGCGTCCGGTGCCAGAGGTGGGCGCTACAGCGGCGGAAGCGACGGCAGCGGACCGCCCTCCGTACTCAGTGCGGACCCGTCACGGCGCCCGGCGAGCCAGCCGAGCAGATCGGGCGCGGACCCGCGGACGGCGATCTCTGCCGCGTTCGCCTCCCGGCCGGTGCTCCACGCGCGCGTGCCGTCCGTGAGCCGGGTCGGCGGTACGTCGGGGTGCCCGCTGAACCGTTCCGTGAGGAAGTCGATCTCCCGTTCCACGAACTCCGCCGGCAGATCCTCCAGCTCGTACCCGATACCGAGATCCACGTGATGCAGCTCCACCTCCACCCAACGCCGGAACGGCACCCGGGCCGCCGCGTCGGTGACGCCGTTGCGCAGCTCCACCGTGCGGGACCAGTCCGCGGGGGCGGCACCCGTCTCCTGGAAACGGGCGGCGCTCTCGCGCACGTCGGCGAGCTGGACGTCGAGGGGGCGCGGGGCGTCACGCTCGATGTCGGCGTCCCGGGTGGCGGCGGAGGCGTACATGGGGCGTCCTTCGAGGACGTTCACGAGGGCGTCCGCGTTGCGGGCGAGGTGCGCGAGGACGTGGCCGCGGCTCCAGCCAGGGAGCCGTGACGGCTCGGCCACCGAGGCGTTGTCCAGTTTGGCCGCTGCGGTGAGCAGTCGTTCGGTCGCGTCATGTACAGACACCAGGTCACGAGCGTGATCAATCATGGTGCTGACATTAGCCCCGCCACACCTTCGGGTGAAGGTGGTGAACGGGTGCCGTAAATCGAATGCGCGTGCTATAGGGTCGGACGTGGCGTCGGGCATGCTGGATGGCCCGGGATTGTTGTCCCATTCGGTAATCCGACCGGCGTTGTCAGTGGCTCCCCCTAGTCTGAGAAAGCACGGGGGCCTCGCCCCTGTCACTTCTCTCAAGAAAGGTGCGGACCGGCGTGGCCGACCGTCTCATCGTCCGTGGCGCGCGCGAGCACAACCTGAAGAATGTCTCGCTCGACCTGCCGCGCGACTCGCTCATCGTCTTCACGGGCCTGTCGGGGTCGGGCAAGTCCTCGCTGGCCTTCGACACCATCTTCGCCGAGGGCCAGCGGCGCTACGTCGAGTCGCTGTCGTCGTACGCCCGGCAGTTCCTCGGCCAGATGGACAAGCCGGACGTCGACTTCATCGAGGGCCTCTCCCCGGCGGTCTCCATCGACCAGAAGTCGACCTCGCGCAACCCGCGCTCGACGGTCGGCACCATCACCGAGGTCTACGACTACCTGCGTCTGCTCTTCGCGCGCATCGGCAAGCCGCACTGCCCCCAGTGCCGCCGCCCGATCTCGCGCCAGTCGCCGCAGGCCATCGTCGACAAGGTGCTGGAGCTGCCGGAGGGGAGCCGCTTCCAGGTGCTGTCGCCGCTGGTGCGCGAGCGCAAGGGCGAGTTCGTCGACCTCTTCGCCGACCTCCAGACCAAGGGCTACTCCCGCGCGCGTGTGGACGGCGAGACGATCCAGCTGTCCAACCCGCCCACGCTGAAGAAGCAGGAGAAGCACACCATCGAGGTGGTCGTCGACCGCCTCACGGTGAAGGACTCCGCCAAGCGCCGCCTCACCGACTCCGTGGAGACCGCGCTCGGCCTGTCCGGCGGCATGGTCGTGCTCGACTTCGTCGACCTCCCCGAGGACGACCCCGAGCGCGAGCGGATGTACTCGGAGCACCTGTACTGCCCGTACGACGACCTCTCCTTCGAGGAGCTGGAGCCGCGCTCCTTCTCCTTCAACTCGCCGTTCGGCGCCTGCCCCGAGTGCACCGGTATCGGTACGCGCATGGAGGTCGACCCCGAGCTGATCGTCCCGGACGAGGACAAGTCGCTCGACGAGGGCGCGATCCACCCCTGGTCGCACGGCCACACCAAGGACTACTTCGGCCGGCTGATCGGCGCCCTCGCGGACGCCTTGGGATTCCGCACGGACATCCCCTTCGCGGGCCTGCCGCAGCGCGCGAAGAAGGCGCTCCTCAACGGCCACAAGACGCAGATCGAGGTCCGCTACCGCAACCGGTACGGTCGCGAGCGCGTGTACACCACGCCGTTCGAAGGTGCCGTCCCCTTCGTCAAGCGCCGGCACAGCGAGGCCGAGAGCGACGCCAGCCGTGAGCGCTTCGAGGGCTATATGCGCGAGGTGCCCTGCCCGACCTGCGAGGGCACCCGCCTGAAGCCGATCGTCCTCGCGGTCACGATCATGGAGAAGTCGATCGCCGAGGTCTCCGCGATGTCCATCAGCGACTGCGCGGACTTCCTGGGCGAGCTGAAGCTCAACGCCCGCGACAAGAAGATCGCCGAGCGCGTGCTGAAGGAGGTCAACGAGCGGCTGCGGTTCCTGGTCGACGTCGGCCTGGACTACCTCTCGCTGAACCGTGCGGCGGGCACGCTCTCCGGTGGTGAGGCCCAGCGCATCCGCCTCGCCACCCAGATCGGCTCCGGGCTCGTCGGCGTCCTGTACGTCCTCGACGAGCCGTCCATCGGCCTGCACCAGCGCGACAACCACCGGTTGATCGAGACCCTGGTCCGGCTGCGCGACATGGGCAACACGCTCATCGTCGTCGAGCACGACGAGGACACGATCAAGACCGCCGACTGGATCGTCGACATCGGCCCCGGTGCCGGTGAGCACGGCGGCAAGGTCGTGCACAGCGGCTCGCTGAAGGAGTTGCTGGCCAACGCCGAGTCGCAGACCGGCCAGTACCTGTCAGGCAAGAAGTCCATCCCCCTGCCGGACATCCGCCGTCCGCAGGACCCGTCCCGGAAGCTCACGGTGCACGGCGCCCGTGAGAACAACCTCCAGGACATCGACGTCTCCTTCCCGCTGGGCGTGTTCACCGCGGTCACCGGCGTCTCGGGCTCCGGAAAGTCGACGCTGGTCAACGACATCCTGTACACGCACCTGGCCCGCGAGCTCAACGGCGCCCGCAACGTCCCAGGGCGGCACACGCGCGTGGAGGGCGACGACCTCGTCGACAAGGTCGTGCACGTCGACCAGTCGCCCATCGGCCGCACCCCGCGCTCGAACCCGGCGACGTACACCGGCGTCTTCGACCACATCCGCAAGCTGTTCGCCGAGACCACCGAGGCGAAGGTCCGTGGCTACATGCCGGGCCGCTTCTCCTTCAACGTCAAGGGCGGCCGCTGCGAGAACTGCGCGGGCGACGGCACGATCAAGATCGAGATGAACTTCCTGCCGGACGTGTACGTCCCGTGCGAGGTCTGCCACGGCGCCCGGTACAACCGGGAGACCCTGGAGGTCCACTACAAGGGCAAGTCCATCGCCGAGGTCCTGAACATGCCGATCGAGGAGGCGACCTCGTTCTTCGAGGCAGTCCCCGCCATCGCCCGGCACCTCAACACGCTGAAGGACGTCGGTCTCGGCTACGTCCGCCTCGGCCAGTCAGCGACCACCCTGTCCGGTGGTGAGGCCCAGCGTGTGAAGCTCGCCAGCGAGCTCCAGAAGCGCTCCACCGGCCGCACGGTCTACGTCCTCGACGAGCCGACCACCGGTCTGCACTTCGAGGACATCAGCAAGCTGCTGAAGGTCCTCTCCGGACTGGTGGACAAGGGCAACACGGTCATCGTCATCGAGCACAACCTCGACGTGATCAAGACCGCCGACTGGATCGTCGACATGGGCCCCGAGGGCGGTGCCGGCGGCGGCCTCGTCATCGCCGAGGGCACGCCGGAGGAGGTGGCCGCTGTCCCGACCAGCCATACCGGCAAGTTCCTGCGCGAGATCCTCGGAGCCGATCGGATCAGCGATGCGTCCTCGGTGAAGGCCCCGCGCAAGGCGGCGGCCAAGAAGACGGTCGCGGCAGGGGCGACGACGCGGAGGACGGCGACGGCCAGGACCGCGAAGACGGTCAACAACAAGGCCACCGACAAGGCGGCCGGAGCCGCCAAGAAGACGGCAGCGGCGAAAAGGGCGGCACCCGTCAAGAAGGCGGCACCCGCGAAGAAGACGACGCGGGCGCGCAAGGCCTGAGGCTGGCCGGAGCCCTGAAATGTGCGGTGCCCCGCGGGAACTCCCCGCGGGGCACCGCTCGTTCCATCTTCAGCCGCCCGATCCCCGCGGCGAAGACGCACCTTGACTGCTCAACACAGTGAAAGAGAACGGAACGCCTACCGGAACGCCCCCAGTTCGGAGGCGTACGGAGGTTCGGCGCCCGCCCGGGAGCAGGTGATCGCGGCAGCCCGCGCCGCGAACCCCAGCAGCCGTGTCCAGTCCTCGGCGCCCAGTCCCAGGAGCGCCTCGGCGGACAGGGCGTCCTGGGCTTCCAGTCCGTGCAGCAAGGCCGCGTTCACGGTGTCGCCCGCACCGATCGTGTCCACGACGTCGACCTTCTCGCCCGGCGCGGAGTGCACCCCACCGCCCCGGGTGTAGGCGGTCAGCCCGTTCCCGCCGTGAGTGATGACGACGGCCGCAGGTCCCGCGGCCAGCCACTCATGAGGGGTGCCGCCCAGCCACAGCGCGTCCTCCTCGGAGAGCTTGAGCAGAGACACCGAGGGCAGCCAGCTCTTGAACCGTGCCCGGTAGCCGTCCGGGTCCGGGATCAGCACCGGCCGGATGTTCGGGTCGAGTGCGGTGAACACCCCCCGCGCCGCCGCGGTGCGCATCAGCTCCTCGTAGGCACTCGCTCCCGGTTCCAGGACGAGTGAACAGGTACCGAAGGACACCGCGCGAGTGGCGGCAGGGAGCTTCGGCGGTGCCGTGAAGAGCCGGTCCGCGGTGCCCTCCACATAGAAGGAGTAGGCGGCCGAGCCGTCGGCGTCGATGGTGGCGACCGCGAGCGTGGTCGGCTCCGCGCCGCGCTGCACGGCCGAGACGTCCACCCCGGCCTCCCGCAGCCCGTCGAGCAGGGCCTCGCCGAAGGCGTCGTGGGAGGTGCGGGAGCAGAAGGCGGTCGAGGAGCCGAGGCGGCCGAGGGCCACGGCGGTGTTGTAGGGGCCGCCGCCGAGCGCCGGCTTCAGGCCGGCCAGGGCGCCCGTGCCCTGCGGTACCAAGTCGATCAGGGCCTCACCGGCGACGACGATCACGAGACGGTTCCTTTCACGGACGTCAGGGACTGAGTGGGACTGTCCAAGGCCGAGGGCTCGGCCCTGCCACCGGGTTTCCCGGCCCCGGCCGGCTGCTCGTGCTGCACCGGCTGCTCGCGCTGCACCGGTCGCTCCGCCCCCGCCGGATCACCGGACCGCACGGATTGCTCGGGCCCCCGGGGCTGTTCCTCGCAGCCGCACGAGGTTCGATGGACGAACGCGCACGGGAGTCGCCGGGTCCTGGCAGGCCGGTCCGGCGAATCGAGTCGGTCCAGCAGCACACGAACCGCCTGCGCGCCGATGTCCTTGCTGGGCTGGGCGATCGCGGTGAGCCGGGGTGAGAACAGATCGGCCCAGGCGAAGTCGTCGAAGCAGCACAGCGCGATGTCGTGGGGCACGGACAGACCCCGGTCACGCAGGGCGCGCAGGGCGCCGATGGTCATCGCGTTGTTGGCGGTGACGAGTGCGGTGGGCGGCGAGGGGAGCGACAGGAGTGCGGCCGTGGCCCGTTCGGCGCCGGCCGACGCGGAGTCGCCGTGTACGACGAGGTCCCCGTCGTACCCGACCCCGGCGGCCGCCAAGCCGTCCCGGTAGCCGGAGAGGCGCTCGCTGGTGGTGCTGAGTCCTGGCAGCCCGGCGACCAGCGCGATCCGGCGGTGACCGAGGGCGGCGAGGTGGGTGACCAGCTGCGCCATGGGCTCGGCACTTTCGGCGCAGACCTGGTCGAACCCCGTCGAGTCGTCCCCCGAGCTGCCGACCACGCGGTCGAGAAGGACGGTCGGCACCTTGTGGCGCTCCAGATAGGCGATCAGTTCGCGCGGATCGGCCGAGGGAGCGACGATCATGCCGTCCACACGGCGTTCGTGGAGCAGCTGGACGACCTTGCGCTCATGTTCCGGATCGTCGTGCGGGTCGGCTATCAGCAGGCTGTAGCCGTGTTCCAGGGCGGCGGCCTCGACGCCCTGGAGTATCTCCGTGAAGTACGGGTTGCTGATCGCCGACACCGCCAGCCCTATGGACCGCGTGCGAGATGTCACGAGAGAACGAGCGAGGGTGTTGGGGGTGTACCCGAGTTCCTCCATCGCGTCCAGCACCGCCTGGCGCGTGTGGGGCAGCACCGGCCGGGTGCCGTTCAGCACGTGCGAGACGGTTGCCACGGACACGCCGGCGCTCCGCGCGACGTCGGCCATGGTTGTCATCGTGGTCCCCTCCCGTCTCCGCCCGCACCACGTCCTTCCCGGGGGTGCCATGGGCCTTCTGGCCGGGAAGGTATCTCATTGAGAGCCGGACGTAAACGTTTGCGCAATCGTTTACGTCGACGGTGCGGCCTCTGGGCTCCGGCTCTCCTACGAGGAGGAGAGGAGAGAGACCGCCGAGGCGAGGGGGTTGCGTGAGGCCACGGGAGGGTGCCGGCGGAAGGCCTCGGGAGAAGAAGGCCTCAGGAGAGGAAAGCCTCAGGACGGGAAGGCCTCAAGGGAGGAAAGCCTCACGGGAGGAAAGCCGCAAAGGAGGATGCTCACTCCCAGTCCCACCCGATGCCCACGATGCCCGTGCGCACTCGTGGCTCCACGAGGTGCACCGAACGGTGCAGCCCGCTGAGGGCCAGCGCTTGGCGTCCGCTGCGGGGCGCTGCCGGGGAGTGCTGGGAGAAGCGGTGGCACCGGACCGGGAGGGTGTTCTCGGCGAAGCGGACCTGCAGGGCGTACTGACCGCCCGCGAGCGGGAAGCCGCGGGCGTACTCGCGGGACACGTCGGCCGTGCCGTCCTCGACGGCGTAGCGGAAGAGGTAGGTGTCGCCGGCCCGCAGCCGTGTGCCGAAGAGCAGCTCGGCGACGAGCACACCGGTGTCGTGGTGCCGGCGGATGCGTCCCGTGCGGCAGTTCTCCAGGGCGTGCACCGCCATGCGTTCCGGTACGCATCCCGGGTCTCCGTGGTGGACGGCCACGAAGCGGTCCACGCCGTCCCTGTGGGCCCGAACGATGTGATGCGACTCGCGTCCGGCGAGTTCGCGGAGGGCGCCGATGCGTACCCGCTCGTGGTGGGCGAGCGTGTGCACGCCGCTGTCCACCGGACAGTCGAGGTCGGCGAGCAGCTGCTCCAGGACGCCCGAGGCTTCCACCAGGGAACGGTAGGAGCGAGCTGCCGGCCGCTGAAGGGCCGTGTGGTCGTCGGGGTCCTCGAGCAGCCGGATCAGTGACTCCTCCGGCAACTGGAGAATCTCCTCCAGCGCCCGTACGGCTCGCAGTGACTCCGGTCGCTGCGGCCTGCGGGCCCCCTGCTGCCAGTAGCTCAGGCTGGTGACGCCGACCTTCACTCCGCGGCGGGACAGATGGTGCTGCACACGCTGCAGCGGCAGTCCCCGGGCGGCTATCGCCGCGCGCAGAGCGACGTGGAAGGGGCCGCCCCGCAGGGCCGTGTCCAGTTCCGCGGTGGCTGGGGCGGGGATGTCCGCGTGCTGAGTGGCGTGCGGCATGCAGGGGCCTTTCTGTGGTGTTCACAACGGCTGGTCGGACCGTTCGCGCGGCTGCTCGGGGCCACCCCGTGGGCGCGGCAGAGGTTCTTCACGTCCGTACGCCGTCGTTCACGGCCCCGAGTTCCTCCGCATTGAAGCGTGTTGACCAATCCCCGACAACACCTGATGCCCAACGCGAAGCAGGTCTGGCCGAGTCCTGATGCCGTCGTGCGAGCGACCTTCTCTAGCGGCCCCGCACGTCAGGGTGTTGCGCGTACACGGCTGCGCGCATCGCAGGTCGGTCCGTGGGGTGGGCTGTGCGGTAGCGCGAGCGGCGTCGAGACGCTGTGCGTGACGAGGGGTGCGAGCGCCACCGGCCCCACTTACGGATCACCTCGCCCCTCGATGTCGGCCTGCTCACACCGACGTCGGGCACCCGGTCCCACGGCACCGGGTTCTCACGGGCGCGGGTGCGAGGGGCCGCAGCCGCACGGGTGAGCCACAGGGGCCGCGCCGGGGGGCAGGCCCGCACCGGTGCTCATGGTTGTCCACAGCCTCGTCGGACTGTCAGCCCTCGCCAGTAGGGTGTGAGACATGGCCGACCCCTCCAGCTACCGCCCCAAGCCGGGACAGATCCCGGACTCTCCCGGGGTGTACAGGTTCCGTGACGAGCACCGCCGGGTGATCTACGTCGGAAAGGCGAAGAGCCTGCGCCAGCGCCTGGCGAACTACTTCCAGGACCTGGCGGGCCTCCATCCGCGCACCCGCTCGATGGTCACCACGGCCGCCTCCGTGGAGTGGACCGTCGTGTCCACGGAGGTCGAGGCACTGCAGCTGGAGTACTCCTGGATCAAGGAGTACGACCCCCGGTTCAACGTCAAGTACCGCGACGACAAGAGCTACCCGTACCTCGCGGTGACGATGAGCGAGGAGTTCCCGCGCGTGCAGGTGATGCGCGGTCACAAGAAGAAGGGCGTCAGGTACTTCGGTCCGTACGCGCACGCGTGGGCGATCCGTGACACCGTCGACCTCCTCCTGCGCGTCTTCCCCGTGCGCACCTGCTCGGCCGGCGTCTTCAAGAACGCCCGCCGGACCGGCCGCCCCTGCCTGCTCGGGTACATCGGCAAGTGCTCCGCCCCCTGCGTGGACCGCGTCTCCCCCGAGGAGCACCGGGAACTGGCCGAGGAGTTCTGTGACTTCATGACCGGCCGCACGGGCACCTACCTGCGCCGCCTGGAGAAGCAGATGACGGAGGCGGCCGAGGAGATGGAGTACGAGCGGGCGGCCCGCCTGCGCGACGACATCGAGGCCCTGAAGAAGGCCATGGAGAAGAACGCGGTCGTGCTCGCCGACGCGACCGACGCCGACCTCATCGCGGTCGCCGAGGACGAGCTCGAGGCGGCCGTGCAGATCTTCCACGTCCGCGGCGGGCGGGTGCGCGGACAGCGCGGCTGGGTCACGGACAAGGTCGAGGAGATCACCACCGGAGCCCTCGTCGAACACGCGCTCCAGCAGCTCTACGGGGAGGAGACGGGGGACGCCGTACCCAAGGAGGTCCTCGTCCCCGCCCTGCCCGACCCGCTGGAGCCCGTGCAGGAGTGGCTGTCGGGGCGCCGAGGTGCCAACGTGTCGCTGCGCATCCCGCAGCGCGGCGACAAGCGCGCCCTCATGGAGACCGTCGAGCGCAACGCCCAGCAGGCCCTCGTGCTGCACAAGACCAAGCGTGCCTCCGACCTGACCACGCGATCGCGCGCCCTGGAGGAGATCGCCGATGCCCTGGACCTGGACAGCGCCCCGCTCAGGATCGAGTGCTACGACATCTCCCATCTGCAGGGTGACGACGTCGTGGCCTCCATGGTCGTCTTCGAGGACGGGCTGCAGCGCAAGAGTGAGTACCGCCGTTTCCAGATCAAGGGCTTCGAGGGGCAGGACGACGTCCGCTCCATGCACGAGGTGATCACCCGCCGCTTCAAGCGCTACCTCGCCGAGAAGGAGAAGACGGGGGAGTGGACCGACGGTGAGGGCGCCCTCTCCGACACCTCGTCCGCCCCGCTCACCGACACCTCCGAGGCCCTCACGGAGGCCGGCTCCGCCCCTCTCACAGCCGGGCTCAAGGACGACGACGGCCGTCCCAAGCGCTTCGCCTACCCGCCGCAGCTCGTCGTCGTCGACGGCGGCCGGCCGCAGGTCGCCGCCGCCCGGCGGGCCCTCGACGAGCTCGGCATCGACGACATCGCCGTCTGCGGCCTGGCCAAGCGCCTGGAGGAGGTCTGGCTGCCCGGCGAGGACGACCCGGTCGTGCTGCCCCGTACCAGCGAGGGTCTCTACCTGCTCCAGCGCGTCCGCGACGAGGCCCACCGCTTCGCGATCACCTACCAGCGCACGAAGCGGGCCAAGCGCTTCCGGTCGAGCCCGCTGGACGAGGTCCCGGGCCTCGGGGACACCCGCAAACAGGCGCTGATCAAGCACTTCGGTTCGGTGAAGAAGCTGCGATCCGCGACAATCGAGGAGATCTGTGAGGTTCCCGGCATAGGTCGCAAGACGGCCGAGACCATCGCCGCGGCCCTCGCCCGGGCGGCCCCGGCCGCACCCGCCGTGAACACGGCGACAGGAGAGATCATGGAAGACGAGGACTCCGCGACGACGGCGGAGACCTCGGGGGAGCCCGTGTCCGCGGGCGCCCCGGACGAACGACGGGGGCAGGAGAGATGAGCGAGCACGAGACACAACCCACGGCCGAGCGAGATCGCCGCGCCCGGGAAACCCACCAGGAGACCGGCGAGGACCTCACCCGGCAGGACACACGCCAGGAAGACGGAGCACAGGTGAGTACGGGCATCGAGGCAGCCGGGGCCCCCGAGGCGACCATCCCCGAGCTGGTGATCATCTCCGGCATGTCGGGGGCGGGCCGCTCGACGGCCGCGAAGTGTCTGGAGGACCTCGGCTGGTTCGTCGTCGACAACCTCCCGCCGGCGCTGATCCCCACCATGGTGGAGCTGGGTGCCCGTTCCCAGGGCAACGTGGCGCGGATCGCGGTCGTCGTCGACGTCCGTGGCCGTCGCTTCTTCGACAACCTGAGGGAGTCCCTCTCCGACCTGGACACCAGGGGCGTGACACGCCGGATCGTCTTCCTGGAGTCCTCCGACGACGCCCTGGTGCGCCGCTTCGAGTCGGTGCGTCGTCCGCACCCGCTCCAGGGGGACGGCCGGATCGTCGACGGCATCGCCGCCGAGCGCGAGCTGCTGCGCGAGCTGCGCGGTGACGCCGACCTGGTGATCGACACCTCCAGCCTGAACGTGCACGAGCTGCGGGCCAAGATGGACGCCCAGTTCGCGGGCGAGGAGGAGCCCGAGCTGCGGGCCACGGTCATGTCCTTCGGCTTCAAGTACGGCCTTCCGGTCGACGCCGACCTGGTCGTGGACATGCGTTTCCTGCCCAACCCGCACTGGGTCCCGGAGCTGCGCCCCTTCACCGGCCTCAACGAGGAGGTCGCGGCGTACGTCTTCAACCAGCCCGGCGCGAAGGAGTTCATCGACCGCTACGCCGAGCTGCTCCAGCTGATCGCGGCCGGATACCGCCGCGAGGGCAAGCGGTACGTGACGATCGCGGTCGGCTGCACCGGCGGCAAGCACCGCTCGGTCGCCACCTCGGAGAAGCTCGCGGCACGCCTTGCCTCCCAGGGCGTGGAGACCGTGGTCGTGCATCGGGACATGGGACGCGAATGACGGGACGTACTCCGCGGCTGAGCAGGCTGCGCCGCGCGTTGCCCGAGTCGCGCGCCGACCGGCCCGCCGAGACCCGTGGCGGCCGGCCGCGCCGCCGGGGCACCCAGCCCAAGGTCGTCGCCCTGGGCGGCGGCATGGGTCTGTCCGCCTCGCTCGCCGCGCTGCGCCGGATCACCGGCGACCTCACCGCCGTCGTCACCGTCGCCGACGACGGCGGATCCAGCGGGCGCCTGCGGGACGAGCTGGGCGTGCTGCCGCCCGGCGACCTGCGCAAGGCGCTGGCCGCGCTGTGCGGCGACGACGACTGGGGCCAGACCTGGTCCCGCGTCATCCAGCACCGCTTCCACTCCCAGGGCGACCTGCACGACCATGCGGTCGGCAACCTGCTGATCGTCGCCCTGTGGGAGCAGCTCGGCGACCACGTCCAGGCCCTCGACCTGGTCGGCAGGCTCCTCGGGGCGCATGGGCGTGTGCTGCCCATGTCCGCCGTGCCCCTGGAACTGCAGGCACTGGTCAAGGGGCACGACCCCGACCGGCCCGAGGACGTCGACACCGTGCGCGGCCAGGCCACCGTCGCCCTCACCCCCGGCGAGGTGCAGTCGGTGCACGTCGTGCCGCACGACCCGCCGGCCGTGCCGGAGGCCGTCGCCGCCGTCCGGGACGCGGACTGGGTGGTGCTGGGACCGGGGTCGTGGTTCTCCTCGGTCATCCCGCACCTGCTCGTCCCCGAACTCCTGGACGCCCTCACCGAGACGAAGGCGCGCCGGGTACTCTCGCTGAACCTCGCCCCGCAGCCGGGAGAAACCGAAGGCTTCTCCCCGCAGCGTCATTTGGAGGTTTTGGGACGACACGCCCCTAAACTCGCCCTGGACGTGGTGCTGGCCGACGAGGCCGCCGTGCCGGACCGGGATGTGCTCACCGAGGCCGCCAAGCGGCTCGGTGCCGCGGTCGAGCTGGCGCCGGTGGCCCGGACGGACGGGACGCCCCGGCACGACCCGGAGCTGCTCGCCGCCGCGTACGACCGTATTTTTCGGATGCATGGAAGGATCGGCCCATGGCGATGACGGCAGCGGTGAAGGATGAGATCTCCCGGCTTCCCGTCACCCGGACCTGCTGCAGAAAGGCGGAGGTCTCCGCCATTCTGCGGTTCGCCGGCGGCCTCCACCTGGTCAGCGGACGCATCGTGATCGAGGCGGAGCTGGACACCGCGATGGCGGCTCGTCGGCTCAAGCGGGACATCCTGGAGATCTTCGGTCACAGCTCCGAGCTGATCGTCATGGCGCCGGGCGGGCTGCGCCGCGGTTCGCGCTACGTCGTGCGGGTGGTCGCGGGCGGTGATCAGCTGGCCCGCCAGACCGGTCTGGTCGACGGGCGCGGCCGCCCGATCCGCGGCCTGCCCCCGCAGGTGGTCTCCGGGGCGACCTGCGACGCCGAGGCCGCCTGGCGCGGAGCCTTCCTCGCCCACGGCTCGCTCACGGAGCCCGGCCGTTCCTCCTCCCTTGAGGTGACCTGCCCGGGCCCCGAGGCCGCGCTCGCCCTGGTCGGTGCCGCGCGCCGGCTGTCGATCGCGGCCAAGGCCCGTGAGGTGCGCGGCGTGGACCGCGTGGTCGTCCGCGACGGCGACGCCATCGGCGCCCTGCTGACCCGACTCGGGGCACACGAGTCGGTGCTGGCCTGGGAGGAGCGCCGGATGCGCCGCGAGGTCCGCGCCACGGCGAACCGGCTCGCCAACTTCGACGACGCCAACCTGCGCCGCTCCGCCCGCGCGGCCGTCGCGGCCGGGGCCCGCGTCCAGCGCGCCCTGGAGATCCTGGGCGAAGAGGTCCCCGAGCACCTCGCCGCCGCCGGACGGCTGCGCATGGAGCACAAGCAGGCCTCCTTGGAGGAGCTGGGCGCGCTCGCCGACCCGCCGCTGACCAAGGACGCCGTCGCCGGCCGTATCCGCCGACTGCTCGCCATGGCCGACAAGCGCGCCCAGGACCTCGGCATCCCCGGTACGGAGGCCAACCTCAGCGAGGAACTCGCGGACAACCTCGCCGGATGATGTGACGTCAACAAATCGGTGCCGGTGTCCACTTGGGGCATCGGCACCGGTGTTTGTCAGTCTTTGCGCCGCTCTTGACTGGGCGTGATGTTGGCATGAGCCTGGCAGTCATTCGTCACTGTGGCGAATCACTGCTAGGGGGGTTCATGAGACCCAGAGCGAGATCGATCCTCGCTGCCGGCGCGCTCCTCATAGGTGGAGCGAGTATCGCACCCATCGCCCAGGCACAACCGGGAAGTTCACAAGAAACCGACCCGAACGAAGTCAAGGTCTTCCGCGCCGAGGTCACCAAGAAGCAGGTACCCCTGCTGCTGGCGGCCGGCCAGGACGGCCACGAACTCAGCGAGCGGGCGCCCGAGAAGGGCAAGGCCACCGTCGAGGTCTACCTCACCGACGACCAGGCCGAGAAGCTGGAGAAACAGGGCGTCGAGCTCACCGAGCACAACCTCTCCGCCAGGGCGCAGGCCCGTACCGAGAAGGCCGCGGAGGGCGTGTACCGCCCGTACAGCGGCAGCGGGGGGCTCAAGGAGGAGATGGTCCGGGCCGGGCAGGACAACCCCGGCCTCACGAAGGTCGTCTCCATCGGCAAGACGGTGCGCGGCCAGGACATCCTGGCGCTCAAGCTCACCAAGAACGCCAAGAAGACGAAGGACGGCGCCAAGCCGTCCGTCCTCTACCTCTCCAACCAGCACGCGCGCGAGTGGATCACGCCGGAGATGACGCGGCGTCTGATGCACTACTACCTGGACAACTACAAGACGGACAAGCGGGTCAAGAAGATCGTCGACTCGACCGAGCTGTGGTTCGTCATCTCGGCCAACCCCGACGGCTACGACCACACCTTCCAGGACCCCGGCAACCGCCTGTGGCGCAAGAACCTGCGCGACAACAACGGCGACGGGACCATCAGCACCGGCGACGGCGTGGACCTCAACCGCAACTTCCCCTACAAGTGGGGCTACGACGACGAGGGTTCGTCGCCCAACGCCACCAGCGAGACCTACCGCGGCGCCTCCCCGGGCTCCGAGCCGGAGACGAAGGCGCTCGACGCCTTCCAGCGCCGTATCGGCTTCGAGTACGGCATCAACTACCACTCCGCGGCCGAACTCATCCTCTACGGCGTCGGCTGGCAGGTGGCGACCGAGACCCCGGACGACGTCCTGTACAAGGCGCTGGCCGGCACACCGGAGAACCCCGCGGTCCCCGGCTACCACCCGCAGGTCTCCTCGGAGCTGTACACGACCAACGGCGAGGCCGACGGACACGCCTCGAACGTCAACGGCATCGCGATGTTCACGCCCGAGATGTCGACCTGCCAGACCGTGTCGAACCTCGACCCGAACGACCAGTGGAACGCGGCCGACTGCCAGTCGGTCTTCAACTTCCCGGACGACGAGAAGCTGATCCAGCAGGAGTTCGCCAAGAACGTCCCGTTCGCGCTCTCCGTGGCCGAGTCCGCCAAGCACCCCGACCAGCCGTCGTCCGCGGTCGGCCTGAAGGCCGCCGACTTCACGCCGGCCCCGTTCACCACCTCGTACTCGCGCGGCGCCGACCAGGAGGTCTCCGTCGTCGTACGCAAGTCCGTGCGCGACAAGGAGCTCAAGTACCGCGTCAACGGCGGCCGTACGGAGGACATGCGGCTCAGGCCCTTCAAGGGCGGTGAGAGGTACGGCGGTGAGGACAACCTCTACTTCGACGAGTACCGCGCCAAGGTCGCCGACGGCGACCCGGGCGACAAGGTCGAGGTGTGGTTCACCGGCGAGACCAGGAGCGGGAAGAAGGTCTCCAGCGAGCACTTCACGTACACGGTCGCCGAACGTCCGCGCGCGGACGTCCTCGTGGTCGCCGAGGAAGGCGCCGGCGCCCCCCACGCGCAGAAGTACGTGGACGCGCTCAAGGCCAACGGCCACCGGGCGATCGTCTGGGACGTCGCCGCTCAGGGCGCGCCGGACGCGCTCGGCGTGCTGAGCCACTTCGACACCGTCGTCCACTACACCGGCGCGAACACCCCCGGCAACGCCACTCAGCTCCAGCTGCGGGCCCACCTCAACGAGGGCGGCAAGCTGATGGAGGCGGGCGAGCAGGCCGGCGGCAACGTCGACCTCGGCGGCGGCACACTGTCGAACGACTTCAGCCAGTACTACCTGGGCGCCTACACCCGCACCGCGCTCTCCGGCGCCACCGGTTTCACCGGCTCCGGCAAGCTCGGCGGTTTCACGGGAGCGCTCGGCGAGGCCACGGGCAACCCGCTCGACAAGGCCGGGAACTACAGCCTCACCTCCGACCAGCTGCCCGCAGACAAGTACCCGCAGTTCGCCGGTGCGGGCGCGGGCCAGTTCGCCGGGACCGCCAATCCGTACGGTCCGTACGCCGGTTCCTGGATGGCGGCCGCCGTGCACACCGACGACGCCTGGAAGCGGCTCACCAGGACCGTCGACCTCACCGGTGTGACCGCGGCGCAGAAGCCCACGCTGCGTACCCAGCTGCTGTGGGACGTCGAGCCCGGCTACGACAACGTCCTGATCGAGGCCCACACCGGGGCCGACGACTGGACGACGCTTCCCGAGCTGGGCGGCGCCAGCAGCAACAGCGTGCCGGCGGAATGCGAGGCCGGGTTCTACATGGCGGAGCACCCCTGGCTCGCGCACTACCTGACGCAGTCGGCCGCGGGCTGCACGGCGTCCGGCACCAGCGGTTCGTGGAACGCCCTCACCGGCGCCTCCGCGGGCTGGAAGCAGGTCGAGTTCGACCTGAGCGCGTACGCCGGCAAGTCGGTCGAGATCTCGATCAGCTACGTCTCCGACCCGGGCTTCGGCGGACGCGGCGTCCTCGCCGACCAGGCCTCGCTCGTCGTCGGCGGCACGGCCACCGAGACGGAGGGCTTCGAGACCTCGCTCGGCGCCTGGAGCGTGACCGGACCGCCCGCGGGCAGCCCGGCCGTCCTCAAGAACTGGGCACGCACCGGAGCGCTGTTCCAGACGTACGGTGCGGTCACCACGGACGACACCGTGCTGCTGGGCTTCGGCCTCGAACACCTCACCTCGGCGGCGGACCGAAAGGCGCTCATCGGAAAGGCCCTCGACTCACTTGACGACTGACACGCCGAGGTCAACTTCGCACCACGCAAAGTGACCGAATCGAGTGACCCGGGCTTCCGGGCGGGGCGGTCCGTACCCCTACTGGCGGGTACGGACCGCCGTGCCGTCTATGAGGCATCTGGATGTCACTACGGCGGCCTCAGAGAGGTAGGGTCGTAGGCGGTCGGGGACATCCCAAACAGAGCTCGCCGGCACCGCATGGCCGGCGTACCAACGAGGAGATCGGTTCGTGACGATCCGCGTAGGCATCAACGGCTTCGGTCGTATCGGTCGCAACTACTTCCGCGCGCTGCTGGAGCAGGGCGCTGACATCGAGATCGTGGCTGTCAACGACCTGGGTGACACTGCGACCACGGCTCACCTGCTGAAGTACGACACCATCCTGGGCCGCCTCAAGCAGGAGGTCACCCACACCGCCGACTCGATCACCGTCGACGGCAAGACCATCAAGGTCCTGTCCGAGCGCAACCCCGCCGACATCCCGTGGGGCGAGCTGGGCGTCGACATCGTCATCGAGTCGACCGGCATCTTCACGAAGAAGGACGACGCCGCCAAGCACATCGCCGGCGGCGCCAAGAAGGTCCTCATCTCGGCTCCGGCCTCCGGTGAGGACATCACCATCGTGATGGGCGTCAACCACGACAAGTACGACGCGGCGAACCACCACGTCATCTCCAACGCCTCCTGCACCACGAACTGCGTGGCGCCGATGGCGAAGGTCCTCGACGAGAACTTCGGCATCGTCAAGGGTCTGATGACGACGGTGCACGCGTACACGAACGACCAGCGCATCCTGGACTTCCCGCACAAGGACCTGCGCCGCGCCCGTGCCGCCGCCGAGAACATCATCCCGACCACCACGGGTGCCGCCAAGGCGACCGCGCTGGTCCTGCCGCAGCTCAAGGGCAAGCTCGACGGCATCGCGATGCGCGTCCCGGTCCCGACCGGCTCGGTCACCGACCTCGTCCTGGAGCTCGGCCGCGAGGTCACCAAGGAAGAGATCAACGCCGCCTTCCAGAAGGCCGCCGAGGGCGAGCTGAAGGGCATCCTCGAGTACACCGAGGACCCGATCGTCTCCTCCGACATCGTCAACGCCCCGGCGTCCTGCACCTTCGACTCCTCCCTGACCATGGTCCAGGAGGGCAAGAACGTGAAGGTCATCGGCTGGTACGACAACGAGTGGGGCTACTCCAACCGCCTCGTCGACCTGACGGTCTTCGTCGGTAACCAGCTCTGATATCCAGAGCAGGCACATTGTTGTGAGTGCAGGGCTCGGGCGGCGCAGGGACGCGCCGTCCGAGCCCTGACTCACGTGCAGGTCAGACCTGTTGGATCACGAGCGTTTCCGAGCGATCACGAGCCCTTCTCAGGAGTCCCCTTCATGAAGACGATCGACGAACTTCTCTCCGAAGGCGTCGCAGGCAAGCGGGTCTTCGTCCGCGCCGACCTGAACGTGCCGCTGGACGGCACCACGATCACCGACGACGGCCGTATCCGCGCCGTGCTGCCCACCGTCAAGGCGCTGGCCGAGGCGGGCGCCCGCGTGGTCGTCGCCTCGCACCTGGGCCGCCCCAAGGGCGCCCCGGATCCCGCCTTCTCCCTGGCCCCGGCCGCCGCCCGCCTCGGTGAACTCCTCGGCGCCGAGGTCGGGTTCGCCACGGACACCGTGGGCGAGTCCGCGCAGGCCACCGTCGCCGGCCTCGCCGACGGGCAGGTCGCGGTCGTCGAGAACCTCCGCTTCAACGCCGGCGAGACCAGCAAGGACGACGCCGAGCGCGGCGCCTTCGCCGACCAGCTCGCCGCCCTCGCCGACGTGTACGTCGGTGACGGCTTCGGCGCGGTGCACCGGGGGCACGCCTCGGTCCTCGACCTCCCGGCCCGTCTGCCGCACTACGCGGGCCACCTCATCGCCACCGAGGTCGGCGTCCTGAAGAAGCTCACCGAGGACGTGCAGCGGCCGTACGTCGTCGCGCTCGGCGGTGCCAAGGTCTCCGACAAGCTCGCCGTGATCGACCAGCTGCTCGGCAAGGCCGACCGTCTGCTCATCGGCGGCGGCATGGCCTACACCTTCCTCAAGGCCAAGGGCTACGAGGTCGGTATCTCCCTGCTGCAGGAGGACCAGATCCCGGCCGTCACCGAGTACATGGAGCGCGCCGAGAAGAACGGCGTCGAGATCGTGCTGCCGGTCGACGTCCTGGTCGCCACCGAGTTCCCGGACCTGAAGACCAAGGCCCCGGCCAACCCCACGACCGTCGCCGCGGACGCCATCCCCGCCGACCAGGAGGGCCTGGACATCGGTCCTGAGACCCGCAAGCTGTACGCCTCGAAGCTCGCCGACGCCGCCACCGTCTTCTGGAACGGCCCCATGGGCGTCTTCGAGCACCCCGACTACGCCGAGGGCACCAAGGCGGTCGCCCAGGCCCTCGTCGACTCCAAGGGCTTCACCGTGGTCGGCGGCGGCGACTCCGCCGCGGCCGTGCGCACCCTGGGCTTCGACGAGAACGCATTCGGCCACATCTCGACCGGCGGCGGCGCCTCCCTCGAATACCTTGAGGGCAAGACGCTCCCCGGCCTCGCCGCACTGGAGGACTGACCCTTTATGAGCACGCGCACGCCGCTGATGGCGGGCAACTGGAAGATGAACCTCAACCACCTCGAGGCCATCGCCCACGTCCAGAAGCTCGCCTTCGCCCTCGCGGACAAGGACTACGAGGCCGTCGAGGTCGCCGTCCTGCCGCCCTTCACCGACCTGCGCTCCGTGCAGACGCTGGTCGACGGCGACAAGCTGAAGATCAAGTACGGCGCCCAGGACATCTCGGCGCAGGACTCCGGTGCCTACACCGGCGAGATCTCCGGCTCCATGCTGGCCAAGCTGAAGTGCACGTACGTGGCCATCGGCCACTCCGAGCGCCGCCAGTACCACGCCGAGACCGACGAGATCGTCAACGCCAAGGTCAAGGCCGCCTACAAGCACGGCCTGACCCCGATCATGTGCGTCGGCGAGGAGCTGGACGTCCGCGAGGCCGGCAACGCCGTCCCGCACACGCTCGCCCAGGTCGAGGGCGGTCTGAAGGACCTGCCCGCCGAGCAGGCCGAGACCATCGTGATCGCCTACGAGCCCGTCTGGGCCATCGGCACCGGCAAGGTCTGCGGCGCCGAGGACGCCCAGGAGGTCTGTTCCGCCATCCGCGGCAAGATCGCCGAACTGTACTCGCAGGACGTGGCCGACAAGGTCCGCATCCAGTACGGCGGCTCCGTGAAGTCCGGCAACGTCGCCGAGATCATGGCGCAGGCCGACATCGACGGTGCCCTGGTCGGCGGTGCCTCGCTGGACGCCGACGAGTTCGTCAAGATCGTGCGCTTCCGCGACCAGTGAGTATGCGGTAGCGGCGATACGTCGTACCCTTGCGGGGGCATGGTGGCCTACCACCGTGCCCCCGTCGTCCGTACAAGTCCGAGGAAGTTGGTCCAGCCGTGGTTTTGGGGTTCTCGATCGCCCTGATCGTCTTCAGCCTGCTGCTGATGCTGCTGGTGCTGATGCACAAGGGGAAGGGCGGCGGTCTCTCCGACATGTTCGGTGGTGGCATGCAGTCGTCCGTCGGCGGCTCCTCGGTCGCCGAGCGCAACCTCGACCGGATCACCGTCGTGGTCGGTCTGCTCTGGTTCGCCTGCATTGTCGTGCTGGGCATCCTCATGAAGGTGAACAACTGACCGGCACGCACAATCCCTACGCAAGGCCCCATGTTCGGTACGCGCAGCTGAGCGCGGCCTATCATGGGGCTTGCGTCTTGGTGTGAGGGTTCTGTAACTCCAATCACTGGACGCGCGTTGGGCCTTACGTAGACTGAGGCGCTCGCGGCGAAGCGGAACGCCGACTCGCTTCGCGGCACCATCACGCAGGGAGTTACGACCGTGGCAAGTGGCAACGCGATCCGAGGAAGCCGGGTCGGGGCGGGGCCGATGGGCGAGGCCGAGCGCGGCGAGTCCGCGCCGCGTCTCCGCATCTCCTTCTGGTGCTCCAACGGGCACGAGACGCAGCCCAGCTTCGCCAGCGACGCGCAGGTTCCCGACACCTGGGACTGCCCGCGTTGCGGCTTCCCCGCCGGACAGGACCGGGACAACCCGCCGGACCCGCCGCGCACCGAGCCCTACAAGACGCACCTGGCGTATGTACGGGAACGGCGCAGCGACGCTGACGGCGAGGCGATCCTCGCCGAGGCACTCGCCAAACTGCGGGGCGAGATCTAGGAGTTGGGACCGGCCGGGTGCCTTCGGGTGTCCGGCCGGTCCTGTATGCGGCTCGGACTGCGGCGGACTCCCGCCGTCAGGCCGGTTGTCAGTGGTGCCCTCTACGGTTTGTCCATCGATCTTGTGCATCGGTGTCCGGAGGGGGAGTCATGGCGTCGGCTGAGGTGGTGGGTGCGCGTGCACCCGCTTGGCGTGGGGGATTCGGGCGGCTGTGGAGCGCGGCCGTGCTGTCCGGCTTCGGTGACGCCCTGCGTACGGCCGCCCTGCCGCTGCTGGCCGTGACGCTGACGGACCAGCCGTTGCTGATCGCCGCGGTCACCGCCTGCGGTTATCTGCCGTGGCTCCTGTTCGGGCTGCTCGGCGGCGCCGTGGCCGACCGGGTGGATCAGCGGCGCGCGATGTGGGCGGTGGACGCGTCACGGGGCCTGCTGATGGGTGCCTTCGCGGTGGCCGTCGGACTCGGCCACGCCTCGATCGGCCTCCTCATCGCGCTGGCCTTCGTCCTGACCGCTCTGCAGACCGTCTTCGACAACGCCGCCACGGCCCTGCTGCCCCACGTGGTGGATCCGAAGGCGCTGGGCAGCGCCAACGCCCGGTTGATGACCGGGCAGCGGATCGCCGGCGGGCTGCTGGGGGCGCCCGCGGTGCCACTGCTGCTCGCCGCGGGAGCGGCCGTCCCCTTCGCGGCCGACGCCGTCACCTTCGTGCTGGCCGCGGCGCTGATCGCCTCACTGCGGACCGCGGCGCCCGATCGGGCGCCGAAACAGGCAGGGAGCACCCTGCGCCGGGACATCGCGGACGGGCTGCGCACCCTGTGGCGTGACCGGGCGCTGCGCGGGCTGTGCGCCGCGACGGCTCTGTGCAACATCGGCATGGGGGCACTGATCGCCACCCTGGTCGTCCTGGTGACCGGATGGCTGGAGGCGGGCACCACCGGATTCGCCGTCGCGTCCACCGCGTACACCGTCGGCAGCCTGGCCGGGGGAGTCGGGAACCGGTGGGTCACCGCCCGGCTCGGACGGGCGCGGGCCGTGCTCCTCGCCGGATGCGTGCAGACCGGCGCCCTCGTCGTCATGGGCACGGTACGGAGCCTGACCGCCCTGGCGGCCGCCCTGGCCGTCTTCGGATTCCTGGGGATGGTGTGGAACATCAACACCACGACCCTGATGCAACAGCGCGCCCCCGTCGACATGCTGGGCCGGGTGAGCTCCGCCTTCCGGACGCTGGCCGTCGCCGGGGCCCCGCTGGGAGCCCTGCTCGGCGGTGCCGCCGCCACCGCCTGGGGCCCGAACGCCCCCGTCCTGCTCACGGCCGCCTTCTTCGTCCTGTCGGTCCTCGCGCTGATACCAGGCGCCGGATGGGACGTACCTGTTGTCGCGTCGCCCGCCGTTTCACCGGACGACGACGCGACGACAGCTCACGTCACCCGCTGATCAACTAGGTTGGAACAGCCCCATCAGGCACGAAAGAAGGCTGAAGTCGGACATGAACGCAGACGGTCGTACCAGGCTGAACCGGACGCCCCAGTGGACCGCGCTGGTCAGGCATCGCGAGGAGTTGGGCGAGGTCCAGCTGCGGGAGCTGTTCGCCGCCGACCCGGATCGCGGCGCGGGGTACACGCTGCGGGTCGGCGACCTGTACATCGACTACTCCAAGCACCTGGTCACCGATGAGACGCTGCGGCTGCTGCGCGAGCTGGCCGCCGCGACGGACGTCTTCGGACTGCGGGACGCCATGTTCCGCGGCGAGAAGATCAACACCACCGAGAACCGGGCCGTGCTGCACACCGCGCTACGGGCCCCGCGGGACGCGGTGATCGAGGTCGACGGAGAGAACGTCGTGCCGGGTGTGCACGCGGTGCTCGACAAGATGGCCGACTTCGCGGACCGGGTCCGCTCCGGCGCCTGGACCGGCCACACCGGCAAGCGCATCCGCAACGTCGTCAACGTCGGCATCGGCGGCTCCGACCTCGGCCCGGCGATGGCCTACGAGGTGCTGCGCAGCTTCACCGACCGCGACCTCACCGTCCGCTTCGTGTCGAACGTCGACGGCGCCGACCTGCACGAGGCCACGCGTGACCTGGACGCGGCCGAGACGCTGTTCGTGATCGCCTCGAAGACCTTCACCACCATCGAGACGATCAGCAACGCGACCTCGGCGCGCAACTGGCTGCTGGGCGAGCTCAAGGCGGGCCCCGAGGCCGTCGCCAAGCACTTCGTCGCGCTGTCGACGAACGGCGAGAAGGTCGCCGACTTCGGCATCGACACGGCGAACATGTTCGAGTTCTGGGACTGGGTCGGCGGGCGGTACTCGTACGACTCGGCGATCGGACTGGCGCTGATGATCGCCATCGGCCCTGACCGCTTCCGCGAGATGCTCGACGGCTTCCGGCTCGTGGACGAGCACTTCCGTACCGCCCCCGCCGAGTCCAATGTGCCGCTGCTGCTCGGCCTCCTGGGCATCTGGTACGGCAACTTCCACGACGCGCAGTCGCATGCCGTGCTGCCGTACAGCCACTACCTGTCGAAGTTCACCGCCTATCTGCAGCAGCTGGACATGGAGTCCAACGGCAAGTACGTCGGCCGGGACGGGCAGGAGGTCGACTGGCAGACGGGGCCGATCGTGTGGGGCACGCCGGGCACCAACGGACAGCACGCTTACTACCAGCTGATCCACCAGGGGACCAAGCTGATCCCGGCGGACTTCATCGGGTTCGCCGAGCCGGTGGCCGAGATGAGCGAGGAACTCAAGGGACAGCACGACCTGTTGATGGCGAACTTCTTCGCCCAGACGCAGGCGCTGGCGTTCGGCAAGACGCCGCAGGAGGTGCGTGCGGAGGGGGTGCCGGAGGAACTGGTGGCCCACAAGACGTTCAAGGGCAACCACCCCACGACCACCATCCTCGCGCGCGAACTGACCCCGTCGGTCCTCGGTCAGCTGATCGCGCTGTACGAGCACAAGGTGTTCGTGCAGGGCGCGGTGTGGAACATCGACTCCTTCGACCAGTGGGGTGTGGAACTCGGCAAGGTCCTCGCCAAGCGGGTGGAGCCGGCGCTGACCGAGGGCACCGAGGTGCCGGGTCTCGACGCGTCCACGAAGGCGCTCGTCGCCAAGTACCGGGAGCTGCGCGGACGGCGGTGACGCCGATACGGGAAGCGGGCGCCGCCCGCTTCCCGTAGACTCCCTCGCCGATCAGGTGACGATCACTCGGGGGAGTGCAAGTTGACGTATCCGCGAGGCAGTTGGACCGGCGGCACGCCGACCGCCCGGTCGTTCCTCAAGCCCCACCGGGCGGCGAAGGCGGTCTTCCATCCGGCCTGGATCCCGGAGCCGCTGGATCCGTCCGTGGACGCGCTGAAGAAGGCGCGCGTCATCGCGGGCGCGGTCGCGGCGTTCGGGGTGTACACCTTCGTCGAGGGAGGGTTCGCCTTCGAGGAGATGCTCGACAACGCGGCGACCGCCTGCCTCGTGCTGCTGTTCGTCACACCGCTCACGGTCGCCGTGATGCTCTATCTGTGGCGGCGTTCCGGCGGGGGCACGGTCGGGCAGCTGAGGACACCGCTCGTCAGGTCGCTCAAGTTGCTGCTGCTGTTCATCGGCTCGGCGCTCGGGACGGTGCTGACCTTCCGGATGGGGAACGCCTTCGGGACCCTCGGCGGGCTGCTGGTCGGCTTTGTCGGCCTGTGGATGGCCTTCTTCGTGATGGCCGGCGCCTACCGGGTCTCGGGGAACTTCTTCGGCACCGCGGCGGTGCACCGCTGTCTGCCGCCGTTGCTCGCCACGGTGACGACGTGGCTCATGGCCATCCCCGATCTCGTCACGGGCGACCTGCACGGCCTCGGCCTCGCCATGGGCGTGGTCTTCATCCTGGGTGCCCCGTTGACGGTCACCGCCATCGCCCTGCTGGAGATGGGCCGCCTCAAGAGCAGGTACGGCATCCGGCTGGCGGCACACCCGGCCACCTTGCCGCCGCTCCCGGCGTTCGCGCCCGCACCGACACCGACACCGACCCCTCCGCCGTCGTACGCACCCGGCGGCTTCGTGCCACCGCAGAACAACCCGTACGCCCCACCCGCGCAGCCCTACGGCGCACCCCCGCAAGGCAACCTGTACGGCGCACCCCCGCAGGGCAACCCGTACGCCACCCCGCCGCAGGGCAACCCCTACGGCACCCCGCCGCAGGGCGACCCGTACGCCTCGGGCGCGCAGCACCCGTACGCGCCGCGGCCGCCCCACAACCCGCCGCCCCCGTACCACCCGCAGTGACCCAGCGGGCGCCGGTCAGGCCACCGCGCTCAATGTGTCCGCGAGCCGGCGGCGGGCCGCGCGGGAGGCCGGGACCGCGGCGAGCGCGGCCGCGCCGAGCACCGCGGCGGCCCCGAAGAGGAGCAGGAACACCGGGGACGGCCCCTGGGCGATCCCGGCACCGATTCCGCTCCACCTGCCCTGGGCGTCGATCAGCCGGCTCGCGAGCGGTGCGCCCAGGACCGTGGCGACGACGACCGCCGCCAGGGCGGTGCAGCCGGTGGAGACGATCGTGATCGCGGTGATCTGCCGTGGGGACAGGCCGATGGCCTTGAGGGCCAGCAGGTCACGCTCGCTCTCGCGGACGGCGCCGCCGATCGCCGTCAGCAGCTCGATGAGCCCGATCAGGGCCAGTACGACGATCAGGCCCACGACGACTCCGCGCAGCGGGGACAGACCCTCGGCCGGATCGGGCGCGGCGTTCACGTCCAGGTGCCCGCGTCCGGCCTCGGTCAGCCGGTCGGCGACCCGGTCCGGGTCCGCGCCCGGGTGGAGCCGCAGTTCGTAGAGGGTGGGGCCGAGGCCCGGGTCGTTCTCGCGGAGGGTGTCGAGGGACGTGGAGATGACCCGGCCGGCGTTCTCCGGCTCGATGCTGCGGCCCACGATGTGCAGGATCTGCGGCTGGTCGCCGACGGTCATCCGCACCCAGTCGCCTACCTTCACGTCCAGCAGGTCCAGCAGCCCCTGCCCGGCCACCGCCTCGTCGCGGCCGTGGGCGGCACGGCCCTCCGCCAGCGCGTACGGGTACGGGTCCTGCCGGGTGCCGAGGCCGCGCAGGGCGATCGTGGCCGTCTGGCCGGGGACCAGGGCGGCGACCTCGACGCCCGGGTAGGCGGCGGCGACCTGCGGGTCGCGCTCCAGCATCGCGCGGGCCTCCCGGTCGGCCAGACCGGCGTCGGCGTGGACGGTCAGGGCGGTCGGCAGTCCGATCTGCTCGGGCCTGCTGTCGAAACGGTCGATGGTGGTCCACGCGCTCATCGCGACCACGATCAGCAGCAGCGGCAGCGTGAGCCGGGCCACCGTCGCCAGCGACCGAGGGCGACGCGTGAACGCCCGATGCCCGCCCAGCACCAGCGCGGGCGGCAGCCGCAGCCCCAGCGCCCGCCGGGCCACCTCCGAGAGCCGCCCGCCGAACGGAGCCGCCGGACGCGGCACCGGCACCGGTGGCACCCGGCCCGCCCGCCACGCCGCCAGCCCCGTGGTCGCGCCGATGAACAGCACCGCCCCCACCGGCACCACGACCAGTGCGACGGTGTGCCCGGGCAGCCCCTGCCACACCCCGACCGCGTCCCCGAGCCGCCCCGGGATCCGGCTGCCGAGGGCCTGGATGACGGCCGCGGCGGCCAGGGCGCCCAGCACGGCGTAGGCGAGGTGCTGGAGCAGGAAGACACGGACCACCTGACCGGGGGTGAAGCCGATCGCCTTCAGAACCGAGATGTCCCGCAGGTGGCCCCGGATGCGGGTGCCGATCGCGCCGTGCACCGCGAGCCCGGCGGCGACCAGCGCACCCAGCCCGAACAGCGCCAGCACCTGGCCGAGCAGCCGGTTGTCGCCCTGCGCCTCGGCGCGCGCCTGCTGCCACGTGGAGACCTCGCCGACCGCGCCGGCGCCCAGCACGGTCACGGCGCGCTGGACGGCGTAGTCCGTGTCCTCCGGGTCCGTCAGACGCAGCCCGATCACCTGGCCGCCCGGGTCCGGCACGGCCGACGGCTGCGTCCAGACGAGCCCCGGCCGCTCGCCGGGCCGGTAGCGCGGCTCAGCGCTGTCGGCGGTACCGAGAACGGTCACGGTCCGGCCGGAGCCGGGCAGGGCGAGGGTGTCCCCGGGCATGGCCAGGAGGGCACGGGCCAGGCGGGTCTCCAGGACGACACCGTCCGGGGCGGCGGGGTCCAGCCAGTGGCCGGCGGTGAGCAGCGGGCGGCCGACGGCCGGGTGGTCGGGCGTGCCGCGCAGCTCGACGGAGGCGCGGGCGCCCTGGGAGGCCAGGGTGGTGGACACGCTGGGGTAGGGGCCCGCGACGGACTCGACGCCGTCCAGTTCGCCCAGCTTGCCGGTGTCGGCCGCGGAACCGGTGTGCAGCCACACGTGCGCGCCGTGAGCCTGGGTGAAGACACGCTGCCAGGGGTTGGTGGCGTAGCCGAAGAGGGCCGTGGCCAGCAGCAGGGAGACGACGATCCCGGCCGTGGCGAGCACGAGGAACAGCGCCTCGCCGCGGTGCGTGCGCAGATCGGAGTGCGCCCAGCGCAGGGTGGCTCGCACGGGCCTCAACCCCTCGGCCCGGGCGCCGGGCAGTGGTCGTACACCCGCATGTCAGTCCTTGAGTTCGAGCACGCCGGAGATGCCGGGCCGGCGTGGCGCAGTGCCCGCGTCCAGTTCGGCGTCGTCGGCTATCCGGCCGTCGAAGAAGCTGATCACCCGGTCCGCGGCGCTGGCCAGCCGTGCGTCATGGGTGACCAGCACGATGGTCTGGCCGCGCTGGTGGAAGCGGGACAGCAGCCGCATCACCTCGCGGGTGCCCTTGCTGTCCAGGCTGCCGGCGGGTTCGTCGGCCAGCAGCAGCGGTGGCCGGTTGACCAGTGCCCGGGCCAGCGCGACCCGCTGCTGCTCGCCACCGGACAGCTCGCCCGGCATGCTGCGCTCCTTGCCGGTGAGGCCCAGTTCGCCCAGCAGCTCCGCCCGCTCGGCGCGCGCCCGCTTCGGCGGTACTCCGGCCAGCAGGGCGGGCAGCTCGACGTTGTCGGCGACGGAGAGGTCGGAGACCAGGTTGAAGAACTGGAAGACGATCCCGATGCGCTTCCGGCGCTCGACCGCCCAGCGGGCCTCGCTCCACCCGTCGGCGCGCTCGCCGTCCAGCCAGATGCTGCCGCTGTCGGGCCGCTGGAGCCCGCCCAGCAGATGCAGCAGGGTCGACTTGCCGGCCCCGGACGGACCCGTGACGGCCACGAACTCGCCCTGCCGGACGGAAAGATCGACTCCCCGCACGGCATGTGCCGGGGCGCCCTCCCCGTGATGCGTCTTGACCAGGCCCTCGGCGCGCAGCACCGGGCCCTCGGCGGGCGGCGCAGGGGCGTCCGATCGCCGCCTGGGAGTGGAATCGTCGTTCACTCCAGCTCCTCCAGCTCTTCCTGGCACCGCTCCAGCCAGTCGAGGTCGGCCTGCAGATGCAGCATCGCGCCCTCTATCAGCAAATGGGCGATGCGGTTGTCCCGGTCCTCTGCGGCGGCGAGTTTCGACAGTTGGCGCATGGTGTTCAGGTACTGACGGCGCTGCTTGTTGATGAGGGCGACCTGGTCGGCGAGACCGCTCTGCGGGGCGAGGGCCAGTTTCATGAAGAACTCGTCCCGTACCCGTGGCTCGTCCTCGGGCTCCTCGAACCAGGCGCGCAGCGCCTCACGCCCGGCGTCGGTCAGGTGGTAGACCTTCTTGTTGGGCCGGCTCGACTGCTCCACGTCCTCGCCCTCGATCAACCCCGATTTCTCGAGGCGGCCGAGGGTCACATAGATCTGGCCGACGTTCGGCTGAGGGTACGCGGAGCCCAGTGTCTGCTCAAGGTCCTGCTTGAGCTCGTACCCGTGGGCCGGTCCGCGTGCCAGGAGCGCCAGGAGGGGCAGCCGCACTCGTGCTCTCCTCCTCGCCTGTGGGTAATGTGCCGCGAGGCCTAGTATCGCGCATACCTAACAGGTATACATGGCCTCTGACTCCGGGCGAAGGTGCCTGGGGCCGGTGTGCAAGGAGGAACCTATGCGGTGGATCCACGCCGCTGGTAGGGGCCTTCTCGTCCTTGTCGTGATCGTGACCGGCTACGTCGCCTCCGGCGTCGGCTCCGACGAGGGTCCCGCGGACGGCAGGGGCCCGTTGACCCTCGCCACCGCCGGCGACCTCACCGGCTATCTCGGTTCCGTCCTGGAGGGCTGGAACCGCACCCACCCCGGCGAGAAGGTCACCCTCGTCGAGCTGCCCGACTCCGCGGACGAGACCCAGGCGCAGATGGCCACCGACCTGCGTGCCGGTGACCGCAGCCGCTTCGACGTCCTCAACATCGACGTCAGCTGGACCTCGCAGTTCGCGGCGCACGGCTGGATCCGTCCACTGGCCCGTGACCGCTTCCCCCTGGACACCTTCCTGCCCCGGGTCGTGAACACGGCGACCTACGACGGGCAGCTGTACGCGGTCCCGTACGTCACCAACGCCGGCCTGCTCCTCTACCGCAAGGACATCCTCGCCGAGGAGGGCGTCGACCCACCGCGCACCTGGTCCGAACTGGAGCGGGCGGCGCGCACGATCGCGCCCGAGCACGGCCTCGACGGCTACGCGGGCCAGTTCCTGCCGTACGAGGGCCTGACCGTCAACGCCGCCGAGGCCGTGTACTCGGCGGGCGGCACGATCCTCGGCGACGAGGGCGAGCGCGTCACGGTGAACTCGACGGCCGCCCGTGAGGGCATCGGTTTCCTCGCCCGCGGTGTGCGCGAGGGCTGGATCCCGAGACAGGCGCTGACCTACAAGGAGGAGGAGTCCAAGCGTGCCTTCCAGGACGGACGCCTGCTCTTCCTCCGCAACTGGCCGTACGCCTACGTAGGCGCGTCGGCCAAGGGCTCACCGGTGGCCGGGAAGATCGGCGCCGTACCGCTGCCGGGTCCGGACGGGCCGGGGGTGAGCGTGCTGGGCGGCTCCAACCTCGCCGTCAGCAGCCACGCCCGGCACCCCGACTCGGCCGCCCGGCTGATCGCGTACCTGACCAGTGAGCGCGTCCAGCGCCAGGTCCTCACGCGGGGTGCGCTGCCACCCGTGCGGGCCGACATCTACGAAGATCCCGAACTCGTGCGGGAGTTCCCGTACCTGCCGACCCTGCGCGAGAGCGTGCGGGCGGCCGCCCCGCGCCCCAAGAGCCCGCGCTACGACCAGGTGAGCCTGGTCGTGCAGGCGGTCGTGCACGACGCGATGAGCGGGCGCCAGACGCCCGCGGCGGCCGTGCGGCGACTGGCGCGTGAGCTCGACGGCATCGCGCACTGACCCTTCCGTAGTTACTTGTTAAGTAACGCCGCGGTCTCTTCTGGGGTCGGTTTGGTGGAATAAATGCCCAAATAAAGCCCTGACCGGTCAGTAGCTTCTGTCCAGTTCATTGACACCTGTGCGACACGCCTACTTAACATGCATGCATAACAGCTGCCCTCCTCAGAGACAGGTCAATGGGTTGAACAGGCACCCTTGGTGGCGTGACGCGGTGATCTACCAGGTCTACGTCCGCAGCTTCCTCGACAGCACCGGTGACGGCGTCGGCGACCTCGCCGGCGTCCGGGCCGGACTGCCGTACCTGAAGAAGCTCGGCGTCGACGGGATCTGGCTGAGCCCCTTCTACCCCTCGCCCCAGCACGACCACGGCTACGACGTCGCCGACTACTGCGACGTCGACCCGGTCTTCGGCGACCTCGCCGAGTTCGACCTGCTGGTCGCGACAGCCCGGCGGCTCGGCATCAAGGTGCTGCTCGACATCGTCCCCAACCACTGCTCCAGCGAGCACCCGTGGTTCCAGGAGGCGCTGGCCGCCGGACCCGGCAGCGAGGCCCGCGCCCGATTCCACTTCGCCGACGGCCGCGGCGCCGACGGCTGCGAGCCGCCCAACAACTGGCACGCGATGTTCGGTGGCCCGGCGTGGAGCCGGGTGACCGAGGCCGACGGACAGGCCGGTCAGTGGTACCTGCACATGTTCACTCCCGAGCAGCCCGACTGGAACTGGCGCAACCCTGAAGTCGGTGCCGAGTTCGACCGGGTCCTGCGTTTCTGGCTGGACCGGGGTGTCGACGGCTTCCGTATCGATGTCGCCGCCGGCCTCTTCAAGCACCCCGAGCTGCCCGACTCCGACGACCCGGAGGCCGACGCCCGCACCCGCGACTCGGTCAACCCGCTCGCCTGGAACCAGCCCGAGGTGCACGAGGTGTGGCGCCGGTGGCGCTCCATATGCGAGGAGTACACCGGCCGTGACGGCCGGGAGCGGCTCCTGGTCGGCGAGGTGTCCGTGCCCACCGCACGCGAACACGCCCGGTACGTCCGCGCCGACGAACTGCACCAGGCGTTCTTCTTCGACCTGCTCAGCGCCCCCTGGGAGGCGGACGCCTTCCGCAAGGTCATCACCGAGGCCATGCAGGACATCGCCGGCACCGGCTCCACGGTCACCTGGGTCCTCAACAACCACGACCAGGTCCGCACCGTCACCCGCTACGGCGAACCCGCGACCGAAGGCAGCGGCCTCGGTGCCGCGCGCGCCCGTGCCGCCGCGCTGCTGATGCTGGCGCTGCCCGGAGCCGCGTACATCTACCAGGGCGAGGAACTGGGCCTGCCCGAGGTCGTCGACCTGCCCGACGACGTGCTCACCGACCCCATCTTCCGCCGGACCGGAAGCCGCGCCCGCATCCGCGACGGCTGCCGCGTGCCGCTGCCCTGGTCGGGACAGGCTTCGCCCTTCGGCTTCACCTCCGGGGTGGAGGGCGCCAAGCCGTGGCTGCCGCAGCCGGAGTACTTCGCCGAGTACGCCACCGACCGCGCCCTCGCCGACACCCGCTCCTTCTGGCACCTGTACCGCGACGGACTGCAACTGCGTCACGCGCTGCCCCAGTTGGGCGAGGGCACGCTGCGCTGGCTGGACAGCCCGCCCGGTGTCCTCGCCTTCGTCCGCGGCGACGGCCTCGTGTGCGCCGTCAACTTCGGTACGGCGCCCGTCCCCGCGCCCGCCTCCGGCAGCCCCCTGCTGTCGAGCGGCCCCTGCCCGGCCGGTGTACTGCCCGGCTCCACCGCGGCCTGGTGGATGAGCGACGGGACCGCCCCCGAAGCCGTCTGACCGCGCCCGCCCGACCCTGCCCGACCCTCCTGTCCGCAAGGCCCGATCAACCGTCAGTTCTCCCATTCCCCGAAGGGACATCGATGATGATGCGACGACGTACCACCCTGCTCACCGGCTGCACCGCACTCGTCCTGGCGCTCGGCGCGACCGCCTGCGGCGGCGGACCGGTCTCCGCGGGCGGCGGTGACAAGGCGCTCAGCGGCCAGACGGTCACCGTGGCCGGCGTCTGGTCCGGCACCGAGCAGAAGAACTTCCAGAAGGTGCTGGACGCCTTCACCGAGAAGACCGGCGCCAAGACGCAGTTCGTGTCCACCGGGGACAACGTCTCCACCGTGGTCGGCAGCAAGATCGAGGGCGGCAACGCCCCCGACGTGGTGATGGTCCCGCAGGTCGGCGTGCTCAAGCAGTTCGCGAAGCAGGGCTGGCTCAAGCCGCTGTCCAAGACCGTCCAGAAGTCCGTGGACGCCAACTTCGCCCCCGTCTGGCAGGACTACGGCAGCGTCGACGGCGCCCTCTACGGCCTCTACTTCAAGGCCGCCCACAAGTCGACCGTCTGGTACAGCCCCGACGCCCTCGCCCAGGCCGGCGTGAAGCCGCCGAAGACGTACGACGACATGCTGAAGGCCGGGCGGACCGTGTCCGACTCCGGGCTCGCCGCGTTCTCGGTCGCCGGGCAGGACGGCTGGACCCTCACCGACTGGTTCGAGAACGTCTACCTCTCCCAGGCCGGGCCCGAGAAGTACGACGCCCTCGCCGCGCACGAGCTGAAGTGGACCGACGCCTCCGTCGTCGACGCGCTCACCACCCTCGGCAAGCTCTTCAAGGACAAGCAGCTGATCGCGGGCGGCCAGAAGGGCGCCCTCAACACCGACTTCCCGGGCTCCGTGGAGAAGGTGTTCGGGCCGAAGCCCGAGGCGGGCATGGTCTACGAGGGCGACTTCGTCGCCGGCGTGGCCAAGGACCAGTTCGGCAAGTCGATAGGCCAGGACGCGAACTTCTTCCCGTTCCCGGCGGTCGGAGGCGGCAAGGCACCCGTGGTCAGCGGCGGGGACGCGGCCGTCGTCCTCAAGGACGGCAAGAACCAGAAGGCCGGCATGGCGCTCCTGGAGTACCTGGCGACCCCGGAGGCCGCGGCCGTGTGGGCGGAGGCGGGCGGCTTCCTGTCCCCCAACAAGAACGTCGACCCCGCCTCCTACGGCGACGACGTCACCCGTGCGACCGCCAAGTCTCTGGTGGCGGCCGGTGATTCGGACTCGGTCCGCTTCGACATGTCCGACCAGGCCCCCGCCTCCTTCGGCGGCACCAAGGGCGCGGGCGAGTGGAAGCTCCTGCAGGACTTCCTGCGCGACCCGTCCGACCCGAAGGCGACCGCGGCGAAGCTGGAGGCCGCGGCGGCCAAGGCGTACCAGGACCAGGGCTGACGTTCATGACCGCCACACTCGTGAAAGAGGCGGGCCCCACGCCCGCCTCCGGCGCCGACAAGGCGCGCTCCCGGCGCACCCGGCGGCGCGGGAAGATCGTCGCCCTGCTCTTCGTCTTCCCCGCGCTGCTCCTGCTGGGCGCCCTGGTCGTCTACCCGGTGCTGTTCTCCGTCGGGCGCAGCCTCTTCGACGCCTCCGGCACCCGTTTCGTGGGCGGCGAGAACTACGCCGAGATGTTCCGTGACCCGGCGACGCTCAAGGCCGTCCGCAACACCACGATCTGGGTGGTGGTGGCCCCGGCGCTGCTCACCGGCCTCGGCCTGATCCTGGCCGTGCTGGTGGAGAAGGTCCGCTGGGCCACCGCGTTCAAGCTGCTGCTGTTCATGCCGATGGCGGTGTCCTTCCTCGCCGCCGGCATCATCTTCCGGCTCGCCTACGACGAGGACCCGGACAAGGGCGTGCTGAACGCCGCGGCCGTCTCCGTGCACGACGTGTTCCAGGGCTCGTCGACCTACCCGACGGCCCGGGCGCGCGACGGGCAGCAACTGACGAAGGGGACGGACGGCTCGTACCGCCTGAACGCGAGCGCGTCCCCGGGTGAGGCGGTCACGCTGGGCCTGGTCGGTGTGCTCCCGGACGACGTGCCCGACGGAGCCGAGCCGGCGTACGCGGCGGCGGGGGCGAAGGCGAGGCCCGATGAGCTGCGCGGGGTCGTGTACCTCGACTTCACGCCCGGCGGGGGAGGGAAGCAGGGCGAGGTCGACCGGCGCGAGAGCGGGCTGCCGGAGATGGAGGTCGAGGCGGTGCAGGCCGGGAAGGCGGTCGCCTCGACGACCACCGCGTCCGACGGCTCCTTCCGTTTCGAGGGTCTGGACGAGGGGTCCTACACGGTCAGGTTGCCGGCCTCCAACTTCGCCGCCCCTTATGAGGGCATCTCCTGGCTCGGGCCCACGCTCGTCACTCCGGCGATCATCGGGGCGTACCTGTGGATCTGGACGGGCTTCGCGATGGTCCTGATCGGCGCGGGCCTGGCGACCCTTCCCCGGGACGCCCTGGAGGCGGCACGGATGGACGGGGCCAACGAGTGGCAGATCTTCCGGCGGATCACGGTGCCGCTGCTGGCCCCGGTGCTGACGGTCGTGTTCGTCACCCTCGTCATCAACGTGATGAAGGTCTTCGACCTCGTGTACATCATCGCGCCCGGACCGGTGCAGGAGGACGCGACCGTGCTCGCGACGCAGATGTGGCTGGTGTCGTTCGGCGGCGGCAACAACCAGGGCCTGGGCAGCGCGCTCGGTGTGCTGCTTCTGCTCCTGGTCATCCCGGCGATGGTCTTCAACGTCCGCCGTTTCCGAAGGAGTCAGCGATGAACGCGGCCATGAACACGGTCCGGCGCGGACTGGGCAACGGACTCGTCCAGGCCTTCCTCGTGGTGGTCGGACTGGTGTGGATGACACCGCTCGCCGGACTGTTCCTGTCGTCGCTGCGGTCCGCCGAGGACACCGCGAAAGGCGGCTGGTGGACGGTGTTCACCAGCCCCGGCCAGCTGTCCTTCGACAACTACTCGGCCCTGCTGGGCAACGCCGGCATCACACAGGCCTTCTGGAACACCGTCCTGATCTCGGTGCCGGCCACCCTGCTGGTGGTCGTCATCGCGGCGCTCGCGGGCTACGCCTTCGCATGGCTGGACTTCCCCGGGCGGGAGGCGACCTTCCTGGTCGTGGTGGCGCTGCTGGTGGTGCCCGTGCAGATCGGGCTGCTGCCGGTCGCCAAACTCTTCGGCCAGCTGGGGCTGTTCGGTACGATTCCCGGCGTCGTCCTCTTCCATGTGGCGTACGGACTGCCGTTCGCGGTGTTCCTGCTGCGCAACTACTTCGCCGAGATGCCGAAGGAGATGCTGGAGGCGGCCCGGATGGACGGCGGCAGCGAGTGGCGGATCTTCACGCGGCTGGTGCTCCCGGTGGGGCGCCCCGCGATCGCCTCCCTGGCCATCTTCCAGTTCCTGTGGGTGTGGAACGACATGCTGGTGGCACTGCTCTTCGCCGACAGCGCCTCACAGCCGCTGACCGTGGAACTCCAGTCCCAGATACGGCAGTTCGGCAGCAACATCGATGTGCTGGCGCCGGGCGCGTTCGTGTCGCTGGTCGTCCCGGTCGTGGTGTTCTTCGCGTTCCAGCGGCACTTCGTGCAGGGAGTCATGGCCGGCTCGGTGAAGTAGCGCGGGCGAGCCGCGCAGGCACTTCGGGCCCTCGCTCCACTGGGGAGCGAGGGCCCGAAGGTCGTTCACGCGGACGCCGGCGGATACAGCGACCGCGGCAACTGCGAGGCCGCCGCCGCGTCCAGGAGCCACAGGGTCCGGGAACGGCCGTACGCTCCGGCCGCCGGGGCCTGGATCTCACCCGCTCCCGACAGGGCGATCGCCGCGGCCCGCGCCTTGTCCTCGCCGGCCGCCAGGAGCCAGACCTCCCGCGCCGCCCGGATCGCCGGGAGGGTGAGGGTCACACGGGTCGGCGGGGGCTTGGGGGCGCCGTGCACCCCTACGACCGTGCGTTCCGTCTCCCGCACGGCCGGCAGTTCCGGGAAGAGGGACGCCACGTGGGTGTCGGGGCCCACGCCGAGCATCAGGACGTCGAACGTCGGCACCGCGCCGTGGTTCTCCGGACCCGCCGCCCTCGCCAGTTCCTCCGCGTACGAGGCGGCCGCCGCGTCCACGTCCGAGCCGAACGGGCCGTCCGACGCGGGCATGGCGTGCACGCGCTTGGGATCCAGCGGCACCGCGTCCAGCAGGGCCTCGCGGGCCTGCGTGACATTGCGCTCGGGGTCGCCCTCGGGGAGGAAGCGCTCGTCGCCCCACCACAGGTCGAGGCGGGCCCAGTCGACGGCGTCCCGGGCGGGGGCGGCCGCCAGCGCGGCCAGCAGGCCGTTGCCGTTGCGGCCACCCGTGAGGACCACGGACGCCGAGCCCCGGGAGGCCTGGGCGTCCACGATCTTCGTGATCAGCCGGGCCGCCGCGGCCTGCGCCATCAGCTCCTTGTCGTGGTGCACGACCAGCTGCGGAGTGCTCACTTCGCCGCCGCCTTCTTCACCGGTTGCGGTGCCGCCGCTTCCTTCGCGGGTGCTTTCGCAGCGGCTTCGACGGGAGTCTCGACCGCCTCTCCTTTGGCCGGTGATCCCCCCTCGTCCCCAGGCTCCCGGGGCCCCGCCTGCTCGGCCTGCGCCGCCGCCACGGCCGGCGCGGCCTCGGCCGCCTCGGCGCGCCGAACCGCAGGAACCGATCCGGAGGCCAGCCGCCCCACCCCGAACCGCAGCGCCGAGGCGTAGGTGTCGTCCGGGTCGAGCCGCCGCAGCTCCTCCGCGATCAGCTCGGCCGTCTCCCGCCGCTTCAGCGCCACCGCACGGTCCGGCTGGCCCTGGATGGAGAGGGTCGCAAGCGAGCCGTCCGCCCGGTCCAGCGCTATCGGGCCGCAGTCGGTGTCCATGCGGACCGCGGTCAGACCGGGGCCCGACGACAGCGACCGCTTCACGGGCACGTCCAGCCGGTCGGCGAGCCACATCGCCAGCAGCTCACAGCTCGGGTTGAACTCCTCGCCCTCCACCTCGACGGCCTTCACCTCGCAGACCACCTGGTCGAGAGCCGCCGCGAGCATCGAGCGCCAGGGCGTGATCCGGGTCCACGACAGGTCCGTGTCGCCGGGCGTGTAGGTCTCGGCACGGGCGGACAGCTCCCGCACCGGCTGCTCGGCGGCGTAGGTGTCCGTCACCCGGCGCTGGGCCAGTGAGCCCAGCGGGTCGTTCGCCGGGTCCAGCGGCGCGTTCACCGGCCACCAGACGACCACCGGCGCGTCCGGCAGCAGCAGCGGCAGGACGACGGACTGGGCGTGCTCGGCCACCTCGCCGTACAGCCGCAGCACCACCGTCTCACCGGTGCCCGCGTCCGCGCCCACCCGCACCTCGGCGTCCAGCCGGGACTGGGTACGGTCGCGCGGTGAGCGCGAGACCCGCTTGATGACGACCAGGGTGCGCGAGGGGTGCTCGCCGGAGGCGTCGTTCGCGGCCTTCAGGGCGTCGTACGCGTTCTCCTCGTCGGTCACGATGACCAGCGTGAGCACCATGCCCACGGCCGGTGTGCCGATGGCCCGGCGGCCCTGCACCAACGCCTTGTTGATCTTGCTGGCGGTGGTGTCCGTGAGGTCTATCTTCATGGCCGGCGCCAGCTCCGTCCGTCTCGCTCCAGCATTTCGTCCGCCTCGACCGGACCCCAGGTACCGGCCGGGTACTGGGCCGGCGCGCCGTGCTTGTCCCAGAACTCCTCGATCGGGTCGAGGATCTTCCAGGACAGCTCGACCTCCTCGGTGCGCGGGAAGAGGTTGGCGTCGCCGAGCAGGACGTCCAGGATCAGGCGCTCGTACGCCTCCGGGCTGGTCTCCGTGAAGGACTCGCCGTAGGCGAAGTCCATCGAGACGTCCCGGATCTCCATCGACGTGCCCGGCACCTTCGAACCGAAGCGGACCGTCACGCCTTCGTCGGGCTGGACGCGGATCACGATCGCGTTCTGGCCGAGTTCCTCGGTGGCCGTCGTGTCGAAGGGGGAGTGCGGCGCCCGCTGGAACACCACGGCGATCTCCGTCACCCGCCGCCCCAGCCGTTTGCCGGTGCGCAGATAGAAGGGGACGCCCGCCCAGCGGCGGTTGTCTATCTCCAGTTTGACCGCGGCGTACGTGTCGGTCTTCGACTTGGGGTCGATGCCCTCCTCCTGGAGGTACCCGACCGCCTTCGCGCCGCCCTGCCAGCCGGCCGCGTACTGCGCGAACACCGTGTCCCGGCCCAGGTCCTTCGGCAGCCGTACGGCTCCGAGCACCTTGGTCTTCTCGGCGGCCAGCGCGTCCGCGTCGAAGGAGGCGGGCTCCTCCATGGCCGTCAGGGCCATCAGCTGCAGGAGGTGGTTCTGGATGACGTCACGGGCGGCGCCGATGCCGTCGTAGTAGCCGGCGCGGCCGCCGATGCCGATGTCCTCGGCCATGGTGATCTGCACGTGGTCCACGAAGGACCGGTTCCAGATCGGCTCGAACATCGTGTTGGCGAAGCGCAGCGCCAGGATGTTCTGGACGGTCTCCTTGCCCAGGTAGTGGTCGATGCGGAAGACCTGGTCCGGGGCGAAGACCTCGTGGACGACCTTGTTCAGCCGCTCGGCGGACTTCAGATCGTGGCCGAAGGGCTTCTCGATGACCGCGCGGCGCCAGGAGCCGGACGTCTGGTCGGCGAGACCGTGCTTCTTCAGCTGCTGGATGACCACCGGGAAGGAGCGTGGCGGCACCGACAGGTAGAAGGCGAAGTTGCCGCCCGTGCCCTGTGCCTTGTCCAGTTCCTCGATGGTGGCCCGCAGCCGCTCGAAGGCGTCGTCGTCGTCGAACGTGCCCTGCACGAAGCGCATGCCCTGGATGAGCTGCTGCCAGACCTCCTCGCGGAAGGGGGTCCGGGCGTGCTCCTTGACCGCGTCGTGGACCTCCTGAGCGAAGTCCTCGTGGGCCCACTCGCGACGGGCGAATCCGACGAGCGAGAATCCCGGCGGCAGCAGACCCCGGTTGGCGAGGTCATAAACGGCCGGCATCAGCTTCTTACGTGACAAATCGCCCGTAACGCCGAAAATCACCAGGCCCGACGGCCCCGCGATACGCGGGAGCCGTCGGTCGGCGGCGTCACGAAGCGGATTCGCTTCCGTGACGGTGAAGGGTGACAAGGGATCAGCCCTCCGAGGGGGCGAGGCGCTGGAGCTCCGCCTCGGTCGACTTCAGCAGGTCGTTCCAGGACGCCTCAAACTTGTCGACGCCCTCGTCCTCCAGCAGCTGGACGACCTCGTCGTAGGAGATGCCGAGCTTCTCCACGGCGTCCAGGTCGGCGCGGGCCTGCTCGTAGGTGCCGGCGACGGTGTTGCCGGTGATCTCGCCCTGCTCCTCGGTGGCCAGGAGGGTGGCCTCCGGCATCGTGTTGACCGTGTTCGGCGCGACCAGGTCGTCGACGTACAGGGTCGGCTTGTAGGCCGGGTCCTTCACGCCGGTGGAGGCCCACAGCGGACGCTGCTTGCGGGCGCCCGCGTTCTCCAGCTTCGACCAGCGGTCGGAGGAGAAGACCTCCTCGTACGCCTGGTAGGCGAGGCGCGCGTTGGCCACCCCCGCCTTGCCGCGGGCGGCCTTGGCCTCGTCGGTGCCCAGCGCGTCGAGGCGCTTGTCGATCTCGGTGTCCACACGGGACACGAAGAAGGACGCCACCGAGCGGATCAGCGACAGGTCCAGGCCGCGCTCCTTGGCCTTCTCCAGGCCCGCCAGGTAGGCGTCCATGACCTCGCGGTAGCGGTCCAGCGAGAAGATCAGCGTGACGTTGACGCTGATACCGAGGCCGATGACCTCGGTGATCGCCGGGAGGCCCGCCTTGGTGGCCGGGATCTTGATGAGGGTGTTGGGCCGGTCCACCAGCCAGGCCAGCTGCTTGGCCTCGGCGACCGTCGCGCGGGTGTTGTGCGCGAGCCGCGGGTCGACCTCGATGGAGACCCGGCCGTCCTGGCCGTCGGTGGCGTCGAAGACCGGGCGCAGGATGTCGGCGGCGTCCCGGACGTCCGCCGTCGTGATCATGCGGATCGCCTCTTCGACCGTGACCTTGCGGGCGGCGAGGTCGGCGACCTGCTGGTCGTAGCCGTCACCGCTGCTGATCGCCTTCTGGAAGATCGTCGGGTTGGTGGTGACACCGACGACGTGCTGCTGGTCGATCAGCTCGGCGAGGTTGCCGGACGTGATGCGCTGGCGCGACAGGTCGTCCAGCCAGATCGCGACGCCTTCCTCGGAGAGGCGCTTCAGTGCGTCTGTCATGGAAAATCAAACTCCTACGTCTCGTATATCAGCGTCAGCGCTGGGCCGCCGCGAGGGATTCCCGGGCGGCGGTGGCCACGTTCTCGGCGGTGAAGCCGTACTCCCGGAAGAGGACCTTGCCGTCGGCCGAAGCTCCGAAGTGCTCCAGGGAAACGATGCGTCCCGCTTCCCCGACGTACTTGTGCCAGGTCAGCCCGATACCGGCCTCCACCGCGACACGCGCCTTGACGGACGGCGGCAGGACGCTGTCCCGGTACCCCTGGTCCTGCTCCTCGAACCACTCCACGGACGGCATGGACACGACCCGCGTCGGCACCCCGTCGGCCTGGAGCTGCTCGCGCGCCTCGACGGCCACGTGCACCTCGGAACCGGTCGCGATGAGGACGACCTGCGGCGCAGTGCTCTGCCCGGAGGGCCCTTCGGCCTCGAACATCACGTAGCCGCCGCGCGCGGCGTCCTCGTTGGCCTCGTACGTCGGCACACCCTGACGGGTCAGCGCCAGACCGTGCGGCCGGCCCTTGCCGAACTCCTTGGTGTAGCGCCCGAGGATCTCGCGCCAGGCGATCGCCGTCTCATTGGCGTCCGCCGGACGGACGATGTTCAGACCCGGGATGGCGCGCAGGGACGCGAGGTGCTCGATCGGCTGGTGGGTGGGGCCGTCCTCACCGAGACCGATGGAGTCGTGCGTCCACACGTACGTCACCGGAAGGTGCATCAGCGCCGACAGGCGCACGGCGTTGCGCATGTAGTCGGAGAACACCAGGAAGGTGCCGCCGTAGATACGGGTGTTGCCGTGCAGCGCGATGCCGTTCATCTCCGCGGCCATGGCGTGCTCGCGGATGCCGAAGTGGATCGTGCGGCCGTACGGGTCCGCCTCCGGCAGCGGGTTGTCCGCCGGAAGGAACGACGACGTCTTGTCGATCGTGGTGTTGTTGGAGCCGGCCAGGTCGGCCGAACCGCCCCACAGCTCCGGGATGACCGCGCCGAGGGCCTGGAGCACCTTGCCGGAGGCGGCACGCGTCGCGACCGCCTTGCCGGGCTCGAAGACCGGGACCTTCTCCTCCCAGCCGGTGGGCAGCTCGCCCTTGCTGATCCGGTCGTACTCGGCGGCGCGCTCGGGGTTGTTGTCCCGCCACTGCTGGAACGCCTTCTCCCACACGGCGCGGGCGGCCTGCCCGCGCTCCAGGGCGCCCCGGGTGTGGGCGATGACCTCGTCGGCGACCTCGAAGGTCCGCTCGGGGTCGAAGCCGAGGACGCGCTTGGTGGCCGCGACCTCCTCGTCACCGAGCGCGGAGCCGTGGGCGGCCTCGGTGTTCTGCGCGTTGGGGGCGGGCCAGGCGATGATCGAGCGCATCGCGATGAAGGACGGCTTGTCGGTGACCGCCTTGGCCTTCTGGACGGCGTCGTAGATGGCGGCCGGGTCGAGGTCGCCGCTCTCCTGCGGCTCGACGCGCTGCACATGCCAGCCGTACGCCTCGTAGCGCTTGCAGACGTCCTCGGAGACGGCCGTCTCGGTGTCGCCCTCGATCGAGATGTGGTTGTCGTCCCACAGCAGGACCAGGTTGCCCAGCTTCTGGTGGCCGGCCAGCGAGGACGCCTCGGCGGAGATGCCCTCCTGCAGACAGCCGTCACCGGCGATCACGTACACGAAGTGGTCGAAGGGCGAGGTGCCCTCCGGGGCCTCCGGGTCGAACAGGCCACGCTCGTAGCGCGCGGCCATCGCCATGCCGACGGCGTTGGCGACACCCTGGCCCAGCGGGCCGGTCGTCGTCTCCACGCCCGTGGTGTGGCCGTACTCGGGGTGACCGGGAGTCTTCGAACCCCAGGTGCGGAACGACTTCAGGTCGTCCAGCTCCAGGCCGAAACCGGCCAGGTACAGCTGGGTGTACAGGGTCAGGGACGAGTGGCCGGCGGACAGCACGAACCGGTCGCGCCCGACCCAGTCGGCGTCCGCCGGGTCGTGCCGCATCACCTTCTGGAAGAGGGTGTAGGCGGCAGGTGCCAGGCTCATCGCCGTACCCGGATGGCCGTTGCCGACCTTCTGTACGGCATCGGCGGCCAGGACACGGGCGGTGTCGACGGCCCGCTGGTCCAACTCGGTCCACTCGAGGTCTGTGGTGGTCGGCTTGGTGCTCACCCTGGGTCAGGGCTCCTCTCCACATGTCACGCATGTCGAATGCCGGTGCATCGGGCGCCCGGCCGTGGTCGAGCCTACCCCCGTAAGTACGTGCGTCTTTTCGAGTCATTCCAGACTGCCGGGACTCTTTGCCGTCCGCCTCCCGACTGGGCGGGACCGCATTCGGCAAGTGAATACGCAGCCGCTCGTACGAGTGCTCAACGGAGTCGTGCGGGACTCCGACGAGGGCCCTCCTCAACACGACCCGACCCCCGCGAATGTCCGGGTCTGGGCAACGTCTACAGTGGCGTGGTACGCGCGAGCCTTTACCGGGACTTCACAGGGGGAGGCTCGCTGGGATGTCTCTGTCAGGGGTGTGCGTGACGGCCGTTGAATCCCGTCCAGCGGGGATTATCGGGACGAGCCAGAGCCCGAGCCGGCGGCCGATCGGGGCCCGGGTCAAGGCGTTCGTGGCGCTGACCAAGCCGCGGATCATCGAGCTGCTGCTCATCACCACCGTTCCGGTGATGTTCCTGGCCGAGCAGGGAGTGCCCGACCTGACGCTGGTCCTGCTGACCTGCGTCGGCGGCTACCTGTCGGCAGGCGGCGCCAACGCGCTGAACATGTACATCGACCGCGACATCGACGCGCTCATGGACCGCACCTCGCAGCGCCCGCTGGTCACCGGGATGGTCAGCCCGCGCGAGTGCCTGGCCTTCGGCATCACGCTGGCGGTCGTGTCCACCCTGCTGTTCGGGCTCACCGTCAACTGGCTGAGTGCCTGGCTCGCCCTCGGAGCGCTGCTCTTCTACGTCGTCGTCTACACGATGATCCTCAAGCGCCGCACCTCGCAGAACATCGTCTGGGGCGGCATCGCGGGCTGCATGCCGGTGCTGATCGGCTGGACGGCCGTGACGAACTCCCTCACCTGGGCGCCGCTCATCCTCTTCCTCGTCATCTTCTTCTGGACGCCGCCGCACTACTGGCCGCTCTCCATGAAGGTGAAGGACGACTACGCGCGCGTGGGCGTCCCGATGCTGCCGGTCATCGCCTCCAACAAAGTGGTCGCCAAGCAGATCGTGATCTACAGCTGGGTGATGGTCGCCGTCTCCCTGCTGCTCACCCCCCTCGGCTACACGGGCTGGTTCTACACCGCCGTCGCCCTGGCGGCGGGCGGCTGGTGGCTGTGGGAGGCACACGCCCTGCAGAACCGTGCGAAGGCGGAGGTGACGGGCGGGAAGCTGAAGGAGATGCGCCTGTTCCACTGGTCGATCACCTATGTCTCGCTGCTCTTCGTGGCCGTGGCGGTCGACCCGTTCGTCCCCGCTCTGACATAGGTCACAGAGCCCTGCTGATGCAGGTCACAGAGCCCTGCTCTCGCCAGGCGATCTACCGGTGAGTAGCATCCCTGCCATGGCAGACACGCAGCAGGTTGACGCTCGGGCCGAGCGCAGGGTGGCCAAGCTGGCCAAGCAGATCGGATCCTTCGCCAAGTCCCACGGCGGAGCCGAGGCCCAGGTCGCGTACATCGGGCAGCGCGGCGCCCGCATCGTGCTCGTGGGCGAGGACGGCGGCTGGGGCGACCTCGTCGCACCGTCGTACGAGATCGCCGAGAAGGCGGTCGCGAAGGCCGGCGTCACGGCCCACGAGGCGTTCGACGGCGAGTTCGCGGCGAAGGTGAAGACCGGTCCGTACGAGTGGAGCCGCATGGCGGGCATCCAGGTCGGCGGACCCAGCAACGGCTGAGACCGGTCGTTTTTTCGCACGGGGTGTGTGACACCAACACCTGAAGCCCGGTTCACCCGTTAGGACCTGTAGGGATAACACGGTCCAGCAACGGGGAGTCCGGATGATCGAAACGCCGTCCCTCGTGGACCAGTACTGCCACGGCGTACTGAGGACGGAGCTGGGCCTCGGCACCTTCGAGGCCCAGCTGGCCCGCACCGAGGGCCCGCCCGCGCCCGGCACCACCCTGTTCGACACGCAGACCGGCTTCGCCGTACGCCGCTGGTGCCCTCCGCTCCTGGGGCTGGAGCCGCACTGCCCGCCCGCCCGCTACCTGGCCCGGCGCCGTGAACTCGGGGTGTTCGAGGCGGGCCGGCGCCTGCTGCGCGGCAGCGGCATCACCACCTATCTGATCGACTCCGGCGTCCCCGGCGACCTCACCGGCCCCACCGAGCTGGCCTCCGCCGCCTCCGCCGAGGCCCGTGAGATCGTGCGTCTCGAACTCCTCGCCGAACAGGTCGCCGACACCTCCGGCACCGTCGAGTCCTTCCTGGCCAACCTCGCCGAATCGGTGCACGGCGCGGCCGTGCACGCCGTCGCCTTCACGTCCGTCGCGGGCGTACGGCACGGTCTCGCGCTCGCGCCCGAGCCGCCGGGGCCGGGGGAGGTGCGAGGCGCGGCGGGGCGCTGGCTCGCGGCCCGCAGCGTCGGCGGTGAGCTGACCGACCCCGTGCTGCTGCGGCACCTGCTGTGGATCGCGGTGGCGTCGGGGCTGCCGCTCCAGCTGCACGCGGGGCTGGGCGAGCCCGGCGTGCGCATCGACCGCACGGACCCGGTGCTGCTCACCGACTTCGTCCGTGCCACGGCCGGCCTCGGCACCGACCTGATCCTGCTGCACGGCTACCCGTACCACCGCCACGCCGCCCACCTGGCCGGGGTCTTCCCGCATGTCTACGCCGACTCGGGCGCCGCGCTCATCCGCACGGGCGCCCGTGCCGCCACGATCCTCGCCGAGATCCTTGAACTGGCCCCCTTCGGCAAGATCCTCTTCTCCAGCGGCGCCCAGGGCCTGCCCGAACTGCACGTCGTCGGCGCCGGTCTGTTCCGCGAGGCCCTCGCCAGGGTGCTCGGGGGCTGGGTGGCCGAGGGGGCATGGTCGCTGGGGGACGCGCAGCGCGTGGCGGGCATGGTCGCCGCGGGCAACGCCAAAAGGGTGTATGGGCTGGAGTGACCGGGTTCACCACCGGTGGCGTCCCGTACGGACCGGGCGGAAGCCGACGGAGGCCTCGCTCGACAGGTCGACCAGCCACGACGGCACCGCGCCGCCCACCGAGGAGTGGGCGGCGCGGTGCCGGGCTGACGCGGGACTACCTGGGCCCGGCCATCGACGCGCTCGTGGCGTCGTACGACTGAGGGGGCAGGTCGGGCACCGACTCCTCGGGCCGTTCCCGCAGGGCCAGCAGGACGCGCAGCACCGCGATCCACGTCACCGCCGAGCCGAGCATGTGCAGGCCGACCAGGAGCTCGGGAAGGTCCGTGAAGTACTGGACGTAGCCGATCGCGCCCTGGGCGAGGAGGATCACGAAGAGGTCGCGGGTGCGGTTCAGCGGTCCCTTCGGGGAGTCGACCGCCTTCAGGACGAACCACAGGGCGAACGTCAGCGTGACCACGATCCACGCCAGCACGGCGTGCAGCTTGGTGACGTTCTCCCAGTCGAGCGGCATCCGCTCGACCTCGCTGGAGTCGCCCGCGTGCGGACCGGCGCCGGTCACCACGGTGCCGACCAGGATCAGCAGCACCGAGGCCCCGACCATCACCCACACCAGCTGCCGCACGGCCTTGCCGACCAGGGGGCGTGGCTCCGCGTCACCCTCCCGGGTGCGCTGCCACATCACCGTCGCGACCGCGATGAGGGCGGACGTCGCCACGAAGTGGGCCGCGACCGTGTACGGGTTCAGGCCGACCAGGACCACGATGCCGCCGAGCACGGCGTTGCTCATGACGATCCAGAACTGGGCCCAGCCCAGCCGGGTCAGGCCGCGCCGGTGCGGCTCGGTCGACCGGGCGGCGATGATCGCCCAGCCGACGGCCGCGCACAGCACGTACGTCAGCAGGCGGTTGCCGAACTCGATCGCGCCGTGCAGGCCCATCTCGCGGGTGGCGGTGAGCGAGTCGTCGGTGCACTTGGGCCAGGTCGGGCAGCCGAGTCCGGAACCGGTGAGCCGTACCGCGCCACCGGTGACCACGATGATCACCGACATCACGAGCGCGGTGAGGGCAGCGCGTCGGACCGTCCGCGGGTCCGGGGTCCAGCGTGCGGCGATGAAGGCGAGCGGGTTGCGCACGACCGCCAGGGCGTCGGCGCGGGTCAGGTTTGGCACGCGCCCTATCGTAGGCGGCCGCTTGTGCACGCTTTCACGAGGGTCCCGCCACCGGGTGCGAGGCCCTCACTCCCAGCGGAAGAACCTCCCTGCCGCGGTCAGCCCCAGGACCGCCCACACGGCCAGGATCCCCAGGTCGCCCCACGGCATCCCGCCCCCGTGCTGAAGCACGTCCCGCAGCCCGTCGGAGAGCGCCGAGACGGGCAGCAGGGCGAGGACGTCCTGGGCGGCGGCCGGGAACTTCTCCAGCGGCACGATCACACCGCCGCCGACGAGCAGCAGCAGGAACACCAGGTTGGCGGCGGCGAGCGTGGCCTCGGCCCTGAGCGTGCCCGCCATCAGCAGGCCCAGCCCCGAGAAGGCGGCCGTCCCCAGGACCAGCAGGAGCACGACCGCCGCCGGACCGCCGTGCGGCGACCAGCCGAGCGCGAAGGCGATCGCCGTGAGCAGGGCGATCTGGAGGACCTCGGTGACCAGCACGGACACCGTCTTGGCCGTCATCAGGGCCCAGCGGGGCAGCGGTGAGGAGGCCAGCCGCTTCAGTACGCCGTACCGGCGCTCGAATCCCGTCGCGATCGCCTGCCCGGTGAACGCCGTCGACATCACGGCCAGCGCGAGGATGCCGGGGGCCAGGAAATCGACGGCCTCCGCGGCGCCGGTGTCGATGATGTCCACCGAGCTGAACAGCACCAGCAGCAGGGTGGGGATCACGACGGTCAGCAGCAGCTGCTCGCCGTTGCGCAGCAGCATCTTGGTCTCCAGCGCCGCCTGGGCCGCGATCATGCGGTGCAGGGGCGCCGCGCCCGGCCGGGGGGTGTAGGTGCCGGTGGTCGTCACGAGCGCAGCTCCTTGCCGGTGAGCTCCAGGAAGACGTCTTCGAGCGTGTGCCGCTCCACCGAGATACGGTCCGGCATCACCCCGTGCTGCGCGCACCAGGACGTCACCGTCGCGAGCAGCTGCGGGTCGACCTTGCCGACCACCCGGTACGACCCCGGCGTCAGCTCGGCCGCCGTGCAGTCGGCGGGCAGGGCCTTGAGCAGGGACCCCACGTCCAGGCCGGGGCGGCCGGTGAAGCGGAGCGTGTTCTCGGCGCCGCCCCGGCACAGCTCCTCGGGGGAGCCCTGGGCGATGACCCGGCCCGCGTCGATGATCGCGACGTCGTCGGCGAGCTGCTCGGCCTCGTCCATGTAGTGGGTCGTCAGGATCACGGAGACGCCGTCGGCGCGCAGGTCCCGGACCAGGTCCCAGGTGGCCCGGCGGGCCTGCGGGTCGAGACCGGCGGTCGGCTCGTCGAGGAAGACCAGCTCGGGGCGGCCGACCACGGCCATGGCGAGGGCGAGCCGCTGCTGCTGGCCGCCGGAGAGGCGGCGGTAGGTGGTACGGCCGCAACCGCCCAGCCCGAGCCGCTCGATCAGGGCGTCGACGTCCAGGGGGTGCGCGTGCAGCTTGGCGACATGGCGCAGCATCTCGTCCGCGCGCGCTCCCGAGTAGACACCGCCGGACTGGAGCATGACGCCGATGCGCGGCCGCAGTTCGCCGGACTGCCTCACGGGGTCGAGACCCAGGACACGCACCGTGCCGGAGTCCGGCTCGCGGTAGCCCTCGCAGGTCTCGACCGTCGTGGTCTTGCCCGCACCGTTGGGGCCGAGCACCGCGGTCACACCTGCCCGGGCCACCAGGTCGAGGCCGTCCACCGCGGTCTTCGTGCCGTACCGCTTCACCAGGGCCTGGACTTCGACCACGGGCTCAGTTCGCATGGCTCCAGAGTCTAGGTAGGCGGCCCGTCACCCGGACGGCCGGGTGCGCCTCTCCCGGCCCGATCGGGTCAGATCTCCTCCGCGCGGGGCCGGTGGATCGCCAGCCACCGCTGCGCGTACGCCACCGCGTCGGCCAGCGGAAAGAGCCGTACGTCGGCCGCGCCCGCCTTCCCGCGTACGACGGGACGGTCCCGCTCGAAGTCATGGCCCAGCTCGTCGAACCGCTCCGAGGTGATCGACACCTCGGTGACCACCTCCCACCCCGCGGGCCCCGGGCGTCCCACCTTCACCAGCGGTGACGGGATCCGGTACTCGGCCAGATGGAAGCAGGTGCACGTGTCGTAGCCGGCACCGAGCAGCAGCACGCGCGCGTCGAGTGCCTCCAGCCGGGCCAGCGGGCTGCGCTCGCCGAGGCGGCAGTCGGTCGCGTGCCCCTCGGTCAGGTGCCGCGCGCGGGGTCCGACGGCGGCGAACGAGGTCTGCGGATGGGCGCTGCGCAAGGCGCCCGGCCATGTCCGTACGGTCTCGGGGATCACGCCGACGCCGAGGCTGGGCGTGACGAGGGGGTCGTACGCCGGCATCGTGGCCCGGATGGTGTCCCACCACTCCTCGGGCACCGGGGGATTGCTCCACACGCTCGGATCGCAGAGGTCGCCGGACTGGGTGGGGACCACGAGCGTGCCGTGCGGGCCGAGGGCGTCGAGCAGCCCCTGGACGACGGTGACGGCCCCTCCGCAGACCCATCCGAGGGAGCTGAGGGAGGAGTGGACGAGGAGCGTTTCACCGCTTCGGACGCCTAGCTCGCGCAGCTGTGCGGCGAGGGCCCCGCGGGTGACAAGAGGGCCGGTGGGAGGGGGTGTCGACATGTTTCGGGAGTGTCCAGGAGACCGCCTTGTCATGCCACCGATTTGATCGATCAAAGATCGTTTCCGCAGGTCAGATTAGGTATGCCTAAGTGACGCAGGGCACCATCCGTCCGGCCGGACGCCGCTTGCCTGCCTTTGAGGAATTACGCAACAATGGCGTTGTGAAAAACGTCGGCGAGGCTCGGGAGACCCCCGTGGGGGCCCCTCAGGAAGAGCTCGCGGCTGGGATGCGCTCGGACCGCTCGACGCGCAACCGGGTCGCGCGGTCCATCCTGGACCACGGGCCCTCGACCGTCGCCGAGCTGGCCGGCCGGCTGGGTCTCACCCATGCCGCCGTGCGCAGGCATCTGGACGCGCTCGTCGCGGACGACGTCGTTCAGGCCCGGGAGCAGCGGGTCTACGGCACGCGCACCCGCGGCCGTCCCGCCAAGGTCTTCGCGCTCACCGACTGCGGTCGCGACGCCTTCGACCAGTCCTACGACACGCTCGCCGCGGACGCCCTCAAGTGGATCGCCGAGCGCGAGGGCGGCAGCGAGGCGGTCGCCGCCTTCGCCCGCGCCCGGATCACCGCCCAGGCACGCGCGTACCGCAAGGCGATCGAGGCCGTCAGCCCCGACCAGCGCACCGAAGCCCTGGCCAAGGCCCTGAGCGCAGACGGGTACGCTGCAACGGCGCGCAGCGCACCCCTCCCTCAAAAAGGCGAGCAGCTCTGCCAGCACCACTGCCCGGTCGCCCATGTCGCGGAGCAGTTCCCGCAGCTGTGCGAGGCGGAGACGGAGATCTTCGCCGAACTGCTCGGGACGCACGTCCAGCGGCTGGCGACCATCGCGCACGGCGACGGCGTCTGCACGACGTTCATCCCCAAGATTTCCCACACGCAAGTTCACAGCGACAACGCATCTGCAAGCACGGCCGGGAGGAACCCCGCATGACTCTCCCCACGGAGACTGCCCACCCTGAGCTCGAGGGCCTGGGCAAGTACGAATACGGCTGGGCCGACTCCGACGAGGCCGGTGCCGCAGCGAAGCGCGGCCTGAACGAGGACGTCGTCCGCGACATCTCCGGCAAGAAGTCGGAGCCGGAGTGGATGACCAAGCTGCGCCTCAAGGGCCTGAAGCTCTTCGAGAAGAAGCCCATGCCGAACTGGGGCTCGGACCTGTCGGGCATCGACTTCGACAACATCAAGTACTTCGTGCGCTCCACGGAGAAGCAGGCGGCGTCCTGGGAGGACCTGCCCGAGGACATCAAGAACACCTACGACAAGCTGGGCATCCCGGAGGCCGAGAAGCAGCGCCTCGTCGCCGGTGTCGCCGCCCAGTACGAGTCGGAGGTCGTCTACCACCAGATCCGTGAGGACCTGGAGGAGCAGGGCGTCATCTTCCTCGACACCGACACCGCGCTGAAGGAGCACCCGGAGCTCTTCAAGGAGTACTTCGGCACCGTCATCCCGGCCGGTGACAACAAGTTCGCCGCGCTGAACACCGCCGTGTGGTCCGGTGGCTCCTTCATCTACGTGCCGAAGGGCGTGCACGTGGAGATCCCGCTCCAGGCCTACTTCCGGATCAACACCGAGAACATGGGCCAGTTCGAGCGCACCCTGATCATCGTCGACGAGGGCGCCTACGTGCACTACGTCGAGGGCTGCACCGCTCCGATCTACAAGTCGGACTCGCTGCACTCCGCGGTCGTCGAGATCATCGTCAAGAAGAACGCCCGCTGCCGCTACACGACCATCCAGAACTGGTCGAACAACGTCTACAACCTGGTCACCAAGCGCGCCGTCGCCTACGAGGGCGCGACCATGGAGTGGATCGACGGCAACATCGGCTCCAAGGTGACGATGAAGTACCCGGCCGTCTACCTGATGGGCGAGCACGCCAAGGGCGAGACCCTGTCCATCGCCTTCGCGGGCGAGGGCCAGCACCAGGACGCCGGCGCCAAGATGGTCCACATGGCCCCGAACACGTCCTCGAACATCGTCTCCAAGTCGGTGGCGCGCGGCGGCGGCCGTACCTCCTACCGCGGTCTGATCGAGATCGGCGAGGGCGCCCCGGGTGCGAAGTCCAACGTGCTCTGTGACGCTCTGCTCGTCGACACCATCTCGCGTTCGGACACGTACCCGTACGTCGACGTCCGCGAGGACGATGTCTCCATGGGCCACGAGGCGACCGTCTCCAAGGTCTCCGAGGACCAGCTCTTCTACCTGATGAGCCGCGGTCTGAGCGAGGACGAGGCGATGGCGATGATCGTGCGCGGCTTCGTCGAGCCGATCGCCAAGGAGCTGCCGATGGAGTACGCGCTGGAGCTCAACCGGCTGATCGAGCTGCAGATGGAAGGCGCGGTCGGTTAAGAACCGCCGTTCCGTCCGGCAGCAGGCGGCCCGCCTTCCGGGGCGGGCCGAAGATCGCAGACACGTAAACGAAAGCGAGCACTACGACAGCCATGGCTGAGGCTCAGAACATCCCGGTGGGCTCCACCACCGCCGGCTCGATCGCGGTCGCCGCGGAGTCGACCGTCGTCTCGCGCATGAGCGCGCCCCCGTCGTTCGACGTCGCGGACTTCCCCGTCCCGCACGGCCGCGAGGAGGAGTGGCGCTTCACCCCGCTGGAGCGCCTGCGCGGCCTGCACGACGGCACCGCCGTCGCCACCGGCGAGGGCCTGAAGGTCGAGGTGCAGGCCCCCGAGGGCGTCACCGTCGAGACCGTCGGCCGCGACGACGCGCGGCTCGGCAGGGCGGGCACCCCGGTGGACCGCGTCGCCGCCCAGGCGTACTCGGCGTTCGAGAAGGCCGGCGTGGTCACCGTCCCCAAGGAGACGGTCCTGGCCGAGCCGATCCGCATCGCCGTGCACGGCGAGGGCGGCACCGCCTTCGCCCACCAGGTGATCGAGCTGGGCGCCTTCGCCGAGGCCGTCGTCGTCATCGACCACACCGGTGACGCCGTGCTGGCCGCCAACGTCGACTACATCCTGGGCGACGGGGCCAAGCTGACCGTCGTCTCCGTCCAGGACTGGGACGACAAGGCCGTGCACGTGGCCCAGCACAACGCCCTCGTCGGCCGCGACGCCTCCTTCAAGTCGGTCGTCGTCACCTTCGGCGGTGACGTGGTCCGCCTGCACCCGCGCGTCGAGTACGCCGGCCCCGGCGGCGAGGCCGAGCTGTTCGGCCTGTACTTCACCGACGCCGGGCAGCACCAGGAGCACCGTCTGCTGGTCACCCACAACACCCCGCACTGCAAGTCGAACGTCGTCTACAAGGGCGCGCTCCAGGGCGACGACGCGCACGCCGTGTGGATCGGTGACGTACTGATCGAGGCCAAGGCCGAGGGCACCGACACCTACGAGATGAACCGCAACCTGGTTCTGACCGACGGTGCACGCGTCGACTCGGTGCCGAACCTGGAGATCGAGACCGGCGAGATCGTCGGCGCCGGCCATGCCTCGGCCACCGGCCGCTTCGACGACGAGCAGCTCTTCTACCTGATGGCCCGCGGAATCCCGGAGCACGAGGCCCGCCGCCTCGTCGTCCGCGGCTTCTTCGCCGAGCTGGTCCAGCAGATCGGCGTCGCGGACATCGAGGAGCGGCTGATCACGAAGATCGAAGAGGAGCTGGAGGCCTCGGTCGCATGACGACCTTCGACCGTGCCCGTTTCGTCCGGGCCTGTGGGCTGAGCGAGCTGGAGGAGGACACCCCCAAGCGGGTGGAACTCGACGGCACGCCGGTCTCGGTCGTCCGTACCGAGGGGGAGGTGTTCGCCATCCACGACATCTGCTCCCACGCGAACGTCTCGCTCTCCGAGGGCGAGGTGGAGGACTGCCAGATCGAGTGCTGGCTGCACGGCTCCAGCTTCGACCTCCGCACCGGTAAGCCGTCCGGCCTTCCCGCGACGCGCCCCGTCCCCGTATACCCCGTACACATCGAAGGGGACGACGTTCTCGTCTCCCTCACCCAGGAGTCCTGAGGCACCCATGGCAACGCTTGAAATCCGAGACCTGCACGTCACCGTCGAGGCCGACAACGCCACGAAGGAGATCCTCAAGGGCGTCGACCTCACCGTGAAGCAGGGCGAGACGCACGCCATCATGGGCCCGAACGGCTCCGGCAAGTCGACCCTCGCCTACTCCCTCGCGGGTCACCCGAAGTACACGATCACCAGCGGCTCCGTCACCCTCGACGGCGAGGACGTCCTGGAGATGTCCGTGGACGAGCGCGCCCGCGCCGGCCTGTTCCTCGCCATGCAGTACCCGGTCGAGGTCCCCGGCGTCTCGGTCTCCAACTTCCTTCGCACCTCCGCCACCGCCGTCCGCGGCGAGGCCCCCAAGCTGCGCACCTGGGTGAAGGAGGTCAAGGAGGCCATGGAGCGCCTCAACATGGACCCCTCCTTCGCCGAGCGCAACGTCAACGAGGGCTTCTCCGGCGGTGAGAAGAAGCGCCACGAGATCCTCCAGCTGGAGCTGCTCAAGCCGAAGATCGCGATCCTCGACGAGACCGACTCCGGTCTGGACGTCGACGCCCTGCGCGTCGTCTCCGAGGGCGTCAACCGGGTCCGCGAGACCGGCGAGGTCGGCACCCTGCTGATCACGCACTACACGCGCATCCTGCGCTACATCAAGCCCGACTACGTCCACGTCTTCTCCGCCGGCCGCATCGTCGAGTCCGGTGGCGCCGAGCTCGCCGACAAGCTGGAGAACGAGGGGTACGAGGCCTACACGAAGGGTGGCGCATCCGCGTGACACAGCTGCCGGGCCTCCTCGACACCGAGGCGCTCCGCAAGGACTTCCCGATCCTGGACCGCGTCCTGCACGACGGCAAGAAGCTCGTGTACCTGGACAACGCGGCGACTTCGCAGACCCCGCGCCAGGTGCTCGACGTGCTCTCCGAGTACTACGAGCAGCACAACGCCAACGTCCACCGTGGCGTGCACGTCCTCGCCGAGGAGGCCACGGCACTGTACGAGGGCGCGCGTGACAAGGTCGCGCAGTTCATCAACGCGCCGTCACGCGACGAGGTGATCTTCACCAAGAACGCCTCCGAGTCGCTCAACCTCGTGGCCAACATGCTCGGCTGGGCCGACGAGCCCTACCGGGTGGACTCCGAGACCGAGATCGTCATCACGGAGATGGAGCACCACTCCAACATCGTCCCGTGGCAGCTGCTCGCGCAGCGCACGGGCGCGAAGCTGAAGTGGTTCGGTCTCACCGACGACGGTCGCCTGGACCTGTCCAACATCGACGAGGTCATCACGGAGAAGACGAAGATCGTCTCCTTCGTGCTGGTGTCGAACATCCTCGGCACGCTCAACCCGGTCGAGGCCATCGTGCGCCGCGCGCAGGAGGTGGGCGCGCTGGTCTGCGTCGACGCCTCGCAGGCCGCTCCCCACATGCCGCTGGACGTGCAGTCGCTCCAGGCCGACTTCGTGGCCTTCACCGGCCACAAGATGTGCGGCCCGACCGGCATCGGCGTCCTGTGGGGCCGCCAGGAGCTGCTGGAGGACCTGCCTCCGTTCCTCGGCGGCGGTGAGATGATCGAGACCGTGTCGATGCATTCGTCGACGTACGCTCCCGCCCCGCACAAGTTCGAGGCGGGCACGCCCCCGATCTCGCAGGCGATCGGCCTGGGCGCGGCGATCGACTACCTCAACTCGATCGGCATGGACAAGATCCTCGCCCATGAGCACGCGCTCACCGAGTACGCGGTGAAGCGGCTGGGAGAGGTCCCCGACCTGCGGATCATCGGCCCGGCCACGGCCGAGGACCGCGGCGCCGCGATCTCCTTCACGCTGGGCGACATCCACCCGCACGACGTGGGCCAGGTTCTCGACGAGCAGGGCATCGCCGTCCGGGTCGGCCACCACTGCGCGCGGCCGGTCTGCCTGCGGTACGGAATTCCTGCGACCACGCGAGCGTCGTTCTATCTGTACTCCACGCCGGCCGAGATCGACGCTCTGGTGGACGGCCTGGAGCACGTACGGAACTTCTTCGGCTGACGGGACGGGACGAGCGACGCATGAAGCTGGATTCGATGTACCAGGAAGTCATCCTGGACCACTACAAGAACCCGCACGGGCGTGGTCTGAGGGATGGCGACGCCGAGGTGCACCACGTGAACCCGACGTGCGGCGACGAGATCACCCTGCGTGTGAAGTACGACGGCACGAAGATCGAGGACGTCTCGTACGAGGGCCAGGGCTGCTCCATCAGCCAGGCGAGCGCGTCCGTACTGAACGAACTCCTCGTCGGCAAGGACCTCTCCGACGCGCGCAGGATCCAGGAGACCTTCCTGGAGCTGATGCAGTCCAAGGGGAAGATCGAGCCCGACGACGCGATGGAGGAGGTCCTGGAGGACGCGGTCGCGTTCGCCGGGGTCTCCAAGTACCCGGCCCGGGTCAAGTGCGCCCTCCTCAGCTGGATGGCGTGGAAGGACGCGACGGCCCAGGTGCTGGGCGGAGCCGACGCCGAAAGGAAGACGGCATGAGTGACACCGTGGAGATGAAGCCGGCCTCGGAGGAGGAGCTCCGCGAGGCCCTGATGGACGTCGTCGACCCCGAGCTGGGCATCGACGTCGTCAACCTCGGCCTGATCTACGGCATCCACGTCGACGACTCGAACGTGGCCACGGTCGACATGACCCTCACATCGGCGGCCTGCCCGCTGACGGACGTCATCGAGGACCAGGCCAAGTCCGCCACGGACGGTCTCGTCAGCGAGTTGCGCATCAACTGGGTGTGGATGCCGCCGTGGGGCCCGGACAAGATCACGGACGACGGCCGTGAGCAGCTTCGGGCGCTGGGGTTCAACGTCTGAGGCACACAAGCCGCATGGGAACGGCGAGGTCCGGTGGACCTCGCCGTTCGCGTTCTCAGGCCAGCCCCGCGACCAGCTGGAACGAGGAGTCCGCCTGGTACAGGGAGCTGTTCTGGAACGGAGCCAGCCTCAACTGGAAGTTCTGGTGGCGCAGGAACCGTCCCGGGTAGTTGGCGGACTCCAGCATCACCGCGCCCGAATGGGCCGAGCCGCGGGGGCAGAAGGTGGCATCCTGCTCGAACAGCGCGGAGCCGTCGTTGCGTTCGGAGCGCAGGACGAACTCGCGGTGGCGCAGGTAGCTGCCGTCGGCCGTGGCGAAGGAGTAGCAGCCGTCGCCGGCCAGGCCCTTGACCAGCTTGAAGGTGGAGTCCTCGCGGCTCTCCGAGCCACGGACCGGTTCCAGCCGCACGTAGCCGCCGCTCGCACGCCAGTAGCGGTCGGGGAAGTTGACCGAGCGGACGGACCGCCAGGTCGCGGCGGGGGGCTCGGGGGACGAACCGGCCTCGCCCGAGGGCGACTTGGACGGTTTCGGCGTGGGTTCGGGTGTGCCGTCGCCCGATGGCCGCGGTGCCTTCGGCGTCTCCTTCGCCGTCGACAGACCGCTCTTGCCCTCGGGGGGAGCCGTCGACTTCGACGGGGTGGCGAAGGAGATCAGGCCGGGGCCTGACGTGCTCTCCGAGGAAGCCGAGGCCGAGAGGGAACTCTCGGGCTCCCTTTCCGACACGGCTATGGCGGTGGCACAGGCGATGACCGTCGCTATCGCCATGCCGGCCGCGAGCCAGAGACGGCGCGTCCCCGGTGCTCGGGAGGTGTCGGATGCCCAGCCGTTTTCCCAAGGTTGGTCCTGAGGCGGCCGGGACTTGTTTTCTGGCATGCGCTGATCCTCCAGCGGCGTCATGGAACGACAGCCGCGGCTGCGAGGGCCCGGTATGTGAACGCTGAAACAGTAGTGGTTCCTGTGGTCCGAGGCAGCAGTTCGGAACGAGCCGTTTCCACATTGATGTCTGGCACTGGACGCGCCGGTGTGGTCCCGGCCCCATCGGGCCTGACACGTCCTCAGGTTCCGCTGCCCTGGGACTCATTGGCCGACTCCGACCACGCCGGGGGGACAGGGCATCATGACCGCGACAGCGGCAGCGCCGCCCTCTTCCGACAGGAGTCCCAGGATCATGGTTCACCGAGCCCAACGTGCCCTGCGCGGCGCGCCGGTCCTCGCGGCTCTGTGTGCCGCGCTTGCCCTGGCCGCGGGGGGATGCGCGAAGTCCGACGGCGACAATGCCGAGGTGCGGAAGGTGAAGTTGCCCGAGCCGGGCGTCGCCTTCGACTACCAGATCGGCGGCTCCTATCCGCCCCCGGCCGGCGTGCGGGCGGTCTCCCGGGACCGCACCGCGAAACCGGCGCCGGAGGTCTACAGCATCTGTTACGTCAACGCCTTCCAGGCCCAGCCGGACTCCGAGCGCTGGTGGCGCACCCACCACCCCGACCTGCTGTTGCGCGACGCGGACGGCAGGACGGTGATCGACCGGGACTGGGACGAGGCCCTGCTGGACATCTCGACGCCCGCCAAGCGCGAGCGACTCGCCGACGTCGTGGGGGAGTGGATCGACGGCTGTGCCGCCGCCGGGTTCCAGGCGGTCGAGGCCGACAACCTCGACTCGCACGAACGGTCCCGCGGACTGCTGACCGCCGAGGACAACCTGGCCTTCGGCAAGGTGCTCGCCGCCCGCGCCCATGCCGCCGGTCTGGCCATCGGCCAGAAGAACGCGGCCGAACTCGCGCGCCGGGGACGCGGTCTCGGCTTCGACTTCGCGGTCGCCGAGGAGTGCGGACAGTACGACGAGTGCGACGCGTACGCCGACGCCTACGACGACCGGGTCTTCGTCGTCGAGTACCGGTCGGGCGGCCTCACCGCGGCATGCGCCCACTGGGCCGACAGGCTGTCGGTGGTGCTGCGCGACCTGGACGTCGCACCCGCGGGCGAGGACGGGTACCGCCGCCGCACCTGCTGACGCGACAGCTTTGTGTACGGCCGTACGCAACGTTGTGTACGCTCGTACACATGGGATACCTGCTGCTCGCCGGAGCCATAGCCGCCGAGGTGGCCGCCACCACTGCCATGAAGTACAGCGACGGGTTCAGCAGGCTCCTGCCGTCCGTGCTGACCGCCCTCGGTTACCTCCTCTCCTTCGCGCTGCTCGCCCAGACGCTGAGGACCGTCGCCGTGGGCACGGCCTACGCGATCTGGGCCGGGGTCGGCACCGCGGCCATCGCCACCATCGGGATCGTCTTCCTCGGGGAGGGGCTGACGGTGGCCAAGGCCGCCGGAATCGCGCTGATCATCGTCGGCGTGGTGGTGCTCAACCTGGGGGGCGCGCACTGATGGCCCGGCGCTACGACCCCGAGCGACGGCAGCGGATCATCGACGCGGCGATCCGGGTCGTCGGGGACAAGGGCCTCGCGGGGCTGAGCCACCGCACGGTCGCCGCCGAGGCGGACGTGCCGCTCGGCTCCACGACGTACCACTTCAAGACCCTCGACGATCTGCTGGTCGCCGCCCTGCGCCAGGCCAACGAGGGCTTCGCCAAGGTGATCGCCTCGCGCGGCGGCCTGGAGGACCCGCACACCGACCTGGCCGCCGAACTCGCGGGCTGGATGGGCGAATGGCTGGCGGGCGACCGCACGGGCGTCGAGCTGGAGTACGAGCTCTACCTGGCCGCCCTGCGCCGCCCCGCCCTGCGCCCGGTCGCCGCCGAATGGGCCCGGGAAGTCGCGGACCGGCTGTCCCGGCGCACCGACGCGGTCACGGCGCGGGCGCTGGTGGCGCTGATGGACGGGATCTGCCTGCAGGTGCTGCTCACCGAGACGCCGTACGACGAGGCGTACGCGCGCGACGTGCTGCGCCGGGTGATCCCCTGACATGCCCTTCGGGGCGGGCCCCGACACGTCGGCCGTGAACCCTGTGCCGCCCGGCGCCGCACAGATCTGCGAGCGGGCCACCACGGCCCGCGGAACGGATGGCGAACGCAGCCGGGACCGTCGCCGGGTCGCCGGAACGGCCCGAGCCGTCCGCCCGGCCCCGGTACGCGGCAAACCCCCGAGCCCGCGCCGGGTGACCGCGGCCCCCGGCGCCCCGCGTCGGCTCGCACGATGAGACGCCCCCTGCCCGAGTTCGCCCCGACACGCCCCCGCCGGTTAGGTTGCCCTCATGACCGACACGACTGCTCCTCGCACCACCGGCGCCGTGGCCGCCGGTCTCGCCACGATCGCTGCCGACGGCACTGTTCTCGACACCTGGTTCCCCGCGCCCGCACTCGTCAGTGAGCCCGGCCCCTCCGGCAGCGAGCGGCTGTCCGCCGAGCAGGCCGCCCAGCTGCTCGGCGGCGGCGCCACCGCGGCGATCGGGCCGGACGCCCGCCGGGGCGTCGAGGTCGTCGCGGTCCGCACGGTCATCGCCTCGCTCGACGAGAAGCCGATCGACGCGCACGACGTCTACCTGCGCCTGCACCTGCTCTCCCACCGCCTGGTCAAGCCGCACGGCCTGAGCCTGGACGGGCAGTTCGGCTTCCTCGCCAACGTGGCCTGGACCTCCCTCGGCCCGGTCGCCGTCGACGACGTCGAGAAGGTCCGGCTGAACGCCCGCGCCGAGGGCCTGCACCTCCAGGTGACCTCGATCGACAAGTTCCCGCGGATGACGGACTACGTGGCCCCGAAGGGCGTCCGCATCGCCGACGCCGACCGGGTCCGCCTGGGCGCGCACCTCGCCGAGGGCACCACGGTCATGCACGAGGGCTTCGTCAACTTCAACGCGGGCACCCTCGGCACCTCCATGGTCGAGGGACGTATCTCCGCCGGCGTCGTCGTCGGCGACGGCTCCGACATCGGTGGCGGCGCCTCCACGATGGGCACGCTGTCCGGCGGCGGCAACGTCATCATCACCATCGGTGAGCGCTGCCTGATCGGCGCCGAGGCGGGCGTCGGCATCGCCCTCGGCGACGAGTGCGTCGTCGAGGCCGGCCTGTACGTCACCGCCGGCACCCGGGTCACCATGCCCGACGGCCAGATCGTCAAGGCCCGCGAGCTCTCCGGCGCCTCCAACATTCTCTTCCGCCGCAACTCGGTCACCGGCACGGTCGAGGCCCGCCCGAACAACGCGGTGTGGGGCGGACTGAACGACATCCTGCACAGCCACAACTGAGCGACGGCGGCCCGTGACCCGCGGCCGCCCCCTCGATCAACTGCCGACGTTGGTCATCGACGAGCGCCCTTCCACGGCCCCCACGGCCCCGGGAGGGCGCTCGTGCGTCATGCCGTCGCCCAGGGTGCGCTCACGTACGGGTTACACCACGTGACCTCCGTGCGGTCCAGGCAGATGAACGGGTGGACGCAGTGTCCGATCAGACGCCGAACCGACGAAATGAGGACCGATGGCGGGTCGAGGCAGGACGAGCGAGCGGACGCGGACCGTGCTGCGCCTGGTGGTGGGCGCATGGGCGGTGGCGGGTGCCTGCTGGCTGCCGGCGGGCAGCGCGTACGCCGACGAGACGAACACCGGCTCGCACAACGGGCCCCGCATCGGGTTGGTCAACGTCGGGCAGGTGGACGACCCGATGGAGGATGTGCTGGAGCACTTCCTGCTCCTCGGCGACGGGTACAAGTGGGGCTGATCGCCCGCCGGGCACAGCGTGGGGGTGGGGCCCGTACCGCTCGGTGAGGCGGTGCGGGCCCCGGCCCTTCTCGCCGGCCGCGACTTTTTCTCCGGTGAGCGGCATAGCGGCCGGGTCCCGCACGCGTCACTTGGGTGGGGAAGGCGGGCACCCGGCCCGCCCGGCGAAGAGAAGGTGACGATGGATGCCGAGGCACAGGACAGCTTCCGGGAGTTCGTGGAGAACCGGTCGTCCGCTCTGCTGAAGACCGCGGTCCTGCTGACCGGCGGCGACCGGCACGCCGCCGAGGACCTCCTGCAGAACGCCCTGATCAAGGCCGCCGGCCGCTGGCAGCGCGTCGACGAACCGGAGGCGTACGTACGGCAGATCCTGTACCGGCAGCAGATCAGCCGGTGGCGGCTGAAGTGGCGCCGGCGCGAACTGACCGTCGCCGAGCCGCCCGAGAGCGGCGCGGGAGCGGACACCGCCTCCGCAGCCGAGCTGCGGTTGCTGATGCGGGGCGCGCTGGCCCGGCTGACCGTACGGCAGCGCACCGTACTGGTGCTCCGCTACTTCGAGGACCTGCCGGAGGCCGAGGTGGCCCTGATCCTCGGCTGCTCGGTCGGCACCGTGCGCTCCACCACCCACCGTTCGCTCGCCCGGCTGCGGGCCCTCGCTCCCGAACTGGCCGCGCTCGGCCCCCGGACCGAGGCCGCCCGTACCCAGCCGTCCCGTGACTTCTCGCCCGTGGAGGTGCGTTAAGTGAACGTCGAGGAACTCGTGCGCGACTCCCTGCGCGAACTGGCCGCCGAACAGACGCCGGCCGGTCCCGGATACGCGGACCGGGTGCTGGCCGTCCGCAGGCGCCGCCGTACCCGTCGGCTCGCCTCGGTCGCCGCCGCCACCGCGGCCTTCGTCGGTGCCGCGGTCGCCGTTCCGTTGCTGGACACCGGGAAGGAGGACCGGCGTCCGGCCAGTGTGCTGAACGGCCGTGGCACCAGCGCCCACCCGGACCAGTCGCCGCCGAGCGACCTGATCGCGGCCGGTGACGTGGCGCTCGCCGCGTACTACACCACGCAGATCGTCCCGCGGTCGAAGGACCGGGCCGTGTCCGAGCGCACCTACTGGCTCCTGGACCAGGAGACCGGACGCTACGAGAAGGACGCCAGGTGGTCCGTGGTCGCCGTCGCGCCCGGGATGCGCACGGCCGCCGTACTGGAGCGGACCCTGCCGGCCCGGCGGATCGGGCTGCTCGACCTCACGACGGGGGAGGTCGAGCGGTGGGTTCCGGTGGACCACGGGGTGGGTGGGCTGGCGTTCTCGTACGACGGGCGCAGGCTCGTCGCGACCACGTACGACGAGAACCCCGATGTGCGTCTGAGGCAGAAGGCCGACGACGCCGTCCGGTGGGTGCCGCGGTATCACCGGCCGAGTCGCAGCGGCTTCCACGTCGTGGACGTCGCCTCCGGCAGGACCTCCTGGGCCGGGGTACGCGACGACCGTGCGTTCCTCTCCCGCGCGGACTTCGCCTTCAGTCGCAGCGGCGACCTGGTGTACACGCCCGTCCCCGGGCCCGGGGACGGCATGCAGCAGTTCTACGACCTCGACGGCAACAAGGTCGCCGCACCCGCGAACGAGCGGCACCTGCGTACGGACGTCGAGGCCCGGCTCTCCCCGGACGGCAGCCTCGCCGCCGCCGGCCTCGCCAAGGAGGTCCCGGACAAGTCGTACTCCTCGATCCGCGACCCCCACACCGGCAAGGAGGTCACCAGGGTGCGCGGTGCCGAGCTGCTCGCCTGGGTGGACGACCGACGGCTGATCGTCGAGGAGCGAGCCGCGGGTGAGGGACCGTACCGGCCCAGGCTCGCGCTGGTCACGATCGGACGCGACGGGGTCGAATGGCTGAGCGGCCCCAGCAGGCAGAAGGACGACGACCTCTCGTACGAGTGGGAGCCCGTCCTGGCGCGCCGCTGATCAGTCCTCGGCGAGCGCCTCGTACGCCGCCAGCAGCCCGTCGACCGCCTCGCGGCCGGCGGGCCGCAGCGGGGCGCGGACGGGACCGGCCGGCAGGCCGAGTTCGCTCAGGAGCGCCTTGGCGGTGACGGCGCCGGGCAGACCCGCCGCCATCATCGATTCGATGAGCGGCGTGGCGCGTTGCTGGAGGCGGGCGGACAGGGGGGTGTCGCCCGCCTCGAACGCGTCCAGCACCGAACGAAGGTGGCGCGGGATCACGTTCGCGACCGTGCTGACGTAGCCCGTGCCGCCCACGGCGTAGAGGGCGAGATTGTGCTCGTCGCAGCCCGCGTAGTACGCCAACTCCGTGCGGGCGATGACCTTCTGGGCGGCCAGGAAGTCGTAGGAGCAGTCCTTCACCGCGACGATCCGGGGGTGCTCGGCGAGGCGGATCAGCGTCTCCGGCTCGACGCGGGTGCCGGTGCGGCCCGGGATGTCGTACAGCATGAGCGGCAGTCCGGCCGCGTCGGCGACCTCGCGGAAGTGCGCCTCGACGGCGTCCTGCGGGGGCCGGCTGTAGTACGGCGCGACCACCAGCAGGCCGTCGGCGCCCGCCTTCTCGGCCGCCAGGGCCAGTTCGACGGTGTGCCGGGTGTCGAAGGTGCCCACGCCCGCGACGACCGACGCCCGGTCGCCCACCGTCTCCCGGACGGCCCTGATCAGCTCCGCCTTCTCGGCGTCCGTCGTGGTCGGCGACTCGCCCGTCGTACCGGAGAGCACCAGTCCGTCGCAGCCCTCGTCCACCAGCCGGTCGGCCAGCCGCTGCGCGCCGTCGAGGTCGAGCGCCCCGGCCTCGGTGAACGGCGTGATCATGGCGCACAGAGCGCGGCCGAAGGGAGGGGCGGGGGTGGCGGCAGTCGTCATGAGAGCAGTGTCGACCGGACGATTCCTCAGCTCCACTTAATTCTCCTACGGGGTATTGGTCAGCAATGCTGAAAGGTGGTCGATGTTCGGGGTGACCTGGGCGTTGTAGGCCCTATGTCCAAAGCGGGGCGTCATGGGTCACCATGGGCCGGACGGCAACGGCACCTGCTCATGGAGGTCTCATGAAGCTCGGCAAGGCACTCGCCACCGGAGTCGCGCACGAGCGGCCGCAGGACCGCGACGGACGACTCCAAGTCCCGGAAGAGAGTGCGGAGATCGCACGGATCGGGAAGGCCGAGACCGCCGAGGCGCCCGCCTGCGAAGAGGTCCCGGTCGCACGATGAGGCTGCGGCTTCCGGAGGAACGCCCGACGGAGCCGCCGACCGGATTCAAGATCGCCCATCCGGTGCTGTCCCAGGACGGCGCCCGGGCCGCTTTCACCGGTGTGTCGCTGGGCGGCGCGCTGCCGTACGGAGTCCTGGCCGACGCGTCCTGTGTCTACGGCCTGCGGCACCGTGCGCCGCACCGCCGCTGCGACTGCGGCTTCCACTGCGTGCTCGACCGTACGACGGCCGAGGCGCTGCTGTGCACGGCCGAGCACCGGGCGGCCGTCCTGCTCGAAGTCACCGTGCTGGGCCGCTACATCCGCTTCGAGCGCGGCTTCCGCTACGGCCGCCAGCGGGTGCGCACGGCGACGGTCGGCCCGTGCGCCTGCGGTGCGGTCGCCGCCGCCCTGGCCGACGCGGGCTGGGGCCGCCCCGGCTGGCGGGGGCTCGCGCCGTCCTGCGTGGGGTGCCTGCACGACCGTACGGCCGTCTCGCTCGCCGGGTTCGCGCGGCTGGCGGGCGAGGGGCTGCGCGTCATGGCCCGGAAGGGGGCCTCCGCGGCGGTGGCCGGTCCCGGGGCCGACCAAGGGCTCGGAGTGCCCGAACTCGCCGCCGAGGCAGCGCTGTTGCAGGCCCGGCTCGACCTGTTCCAGGCTCAGCTGGCCCGGCTGGGCGAACGGGGATCCGGCGGCGGGCGGCAGGGATAGCGGGGGCCGGTCCGGGTACCCGGGAGTTCCGAACCGAGAGGAGGCGGAACGCATTGACCGGGACCACGGCCCCCGAGCCGGTGCCCGACGGGCACCGTTCAGTGGGTGAACTCGTAGGGCAGGCAGGCGAACAGCTCTCCCGACTCGTACGACAGGAAGTCGCCCTCGCCAAGGAGGAGCTGGCCGAGAAGGGCCGGCGCGCCGGTCGCGGCGGCGGTCTGCTGGGCGCGGCGGGCGCCGTCGCGTACGCCGGTCTGCTGTTCCTGGCCGTGACCGCCACCGCCGCCCTCTCGCTGACGCTGGCCGTGTGGGCCGCGGCGTCGATCGTGACCGGGGTGCTCTTCGCGGTGGCCGCTGTGCTGGCGGCGACCGGTCGCAGCCAGTTGCGGCGGGCCGCGCCCCCGACGCCGGAGGAGGCGCTCGGCAGCGTCAGGGCGGACGTCGAGGAGATCAAGGAAAGGGCGCATCCATGACGCAGAAGAAGGCGGGGGACAAGAGCGCCGCGGAAGCCGCGAAGCAGGGCTCCGCGAAGGCCGCGGCCGCGGGCAGGGCCGTGACCGGCAAGGCCGTCGCCGCGGGGAAGTCCGCGGTCGGGAAGGCGGGCGGCGGGGCCAAGGGGCCCGAGGAGCTGCGCCGCCAGATCGAGCGGACGCGCGGCGAGCTCGGTGAGACGGTCGCGGCGCTGGCCTCGAAGGCGGACGTGAAGGGCCGAGCCATGGCCCGCGCCGCCGACCTGAGGGACAAGGCCGGGGCGATGACCGTGCAGCTGCGCAGCAGCGCGGCCCAGGCGAGCCATGTCGTGCAGGAGCGGGCGGCGCGCGCCGGGCATGTCGTGCAGGACAAGGCGACGCAGGCCGGGCACGTGGTGCAGGACCGGGCGTCACAGGCCGGGCACACCGTCCAGGACAGGGCCGCGCACGCCGGCCACATGGTCGAGTACAAGGTGCCCGGCCCGGTCCGCACCGCCGTCCGGTCCGGGCTGCGGCACCCGCGGCCGGTGCTGGTCGTCGGGGCGGCGGTCGCAGCGGTGGTCGCCGCCGGGATGATGCGGCGCCGACACCACTGACGCCACAGCCCCGGCGGACACCGCCGAGCCACCGCGTGCGCGGAACGGCACGGCACGGCACATACTGCGCGGCGGCGCGGGACCGGACACCGGTTCCGCGCCGCTTCCCGTGCGGGGTGGGACCCCGGGGCGAACCACGTCCGCCCTCCTCGCCGATCTCCGCCCACCCCTCGGCATCCGCCCTCCCCGGGCCACTTGACCTCAAGTCCGGTTGAGGTCGAAAGGTGATCAGTGCGCGCACACCGCACGCGTCCGCACACGTAGATCACCACCGTGGAGGCCGGCATGACCCGCCGTACCGACGCCCACCCCGACCCGACCCGCCCCGAGGTCGGCGCCCCCTTCTTCAGCACCTGGCGCGTGGGCACCCGCCCGCGGCAGCGGCAGACCGTCGAGGCGATCGCCGGTACCTGGGAGAACCGCCCCTGGCCCTCCGCCGGCCTGCTCGGCTACCACGTCTACGTCGGCGAGGACGCCTCCACCCTCCTGCACTACTCGCAGTGGAGGAGCGAACAGGCCTACGACGCCTACGTCAAGACGCACCGGCAGGAACGGGTCGACGAGATCGACACCGCCGTGCCGGGGATCGAGCGGGTGAGGCTCGACCGCTACCGGCACTACCGCAGCGGCACCCGTGCGGGCGACACCCGCGCCCCGGGCTGCATCGTGATCGTCGACGTCGAGTTCGAGGGGCCCGACCCCGACCGTCAGCGTGCCTGGGTGGACGCCGTCTTCGAGGCGCTGGAGGGCGAGCCGAACCCCCATCCCGGAGGCATCGCCGCCCACTTCCACCTGAGCACCGACGGGACCCGTGTCCTCAACTACGCCGAGTGGGAGAGCGCCCAGGCCCATGCCGAGGCCCTCGCCGCCCCGGGCGACGGCATCGGCTCGTCGACCGGGCCCTGGCGGCGCGTGCAGACCTGGCCGGGCCTGAAGAGCAGTGGTTCGGTCAGCCGGTACGAGCACGCCCTCGGCCTGGTGCCGGACTGATCCTCAGCAACCGAAAGCTGAAGTCGTCTGGACAAAAAAAATTTTCGGTGAGACGGTGGACCCATGCTGGATGTCACCGTGATCGAGGACCCCGAGGCCGCAGCCGTCTCGCTGGACCCCACAAGGGCTCGCCTGCTGGCGGAGCTGGCGGCCGGCCCCGCGTCCGCCACCATGCTGGCGGGCAAGGTCGGGCTGCCCCGGCAGAAGGTGAACTACCACCTCAAGGCGCTGGAGCGGCACGGCCTCGTCGAGCTGGTCGACGAGCGCCGCAAGGGCAACGTCACCGAGCGGCTGATGCGGGCCGCCGCCGCGTCGTACGTCATCTCGCCGCTCGCGCTCGCCCCCGTGCAGCCGGACCCGGAGCGCTTCCGCGACCAGCTCTCCGCCCGGTGGCTGCTCGCGCTCGGTGCCCGGCTGGTCCGGGACGTCGGCTCACTGATCACCGGTGCGGCGAAGGCCCGCAAGCCAGTGGCGACGTACGCGCTGGACGGCGAGGTCCGGTTCGCCTCGGCGGCCGACCGGGCCGCCTTCGTGGAGGAGCTGACGGCCGGGGTCGGCGCGCTGATCCGCAAGTACGACGCGCCCGACGCGGAGGGCGGCCGGGACCACCGGATCGTCGTGGCCGTCCATCCCACGGTCAAGCCCCAGCAGCAGAACCCCGAACTCGACAGTCACCAGGCAGGAGTCCACCATGTCCAAGGAATTCGAGATCGCCCGTGAGTTCGAGGTCGACGCCACGCCCGAACAGGTCTGGGAGGCGGTCACCTCCGGTACCGGCGGCTGGCTGTGGCCGATGGAGCCGCCGGAGCCGCGGGAGGGCGGCAAGGGCCCCTTCGGGTCCAAGGTCACCGCCTGGGACCCGCCGCACCGCTACAGCAACCGTGTCGATGACGTCGACGGGATCTCCGAGCAGACCGTCAACCAGCTCGACTACACGATCGAGCCGCGCGACGAGGGCCGCCGGGCCTGGGTGCGGTACGTGCACAGCGGGATCTTCGTCGACGACTGGGACAACCAGTACGACGGTGCCGCCAAGCACACCGACTTCTACCTGCACACCCTGGGCCAGTACCTGACGCACTTCGGCGGCCGGACCGCCGCCTTCGCGACCTTCGACGGACCCGAGGCGTCCAGGGCCGCGGACGCGCTCGTCGCCGTCGGGCGGGCGCTCGGTGTCGGAGAGGACGTGACCGCGGGCACACGCGTGCGGGTTCACGGACCCGACGAGTTCGACGCCGTGGTCGACTTCCGCAACCCGTACTTCATCGGGCTGCGCACGGACCGGGGCCTGACCCGTGTCTTCGGGCGCAACCACTGGGGCCACCCGGTCGGCGTCTCCCTGCACGACTTCACACCGGGCGCCGACGTCAAGGAGTGCGAAGCCGCCTGGCAGGACTGGCTGAACGGGGTGTTCAGCCAGTCCTGAGCAAGCCGTCGGTTACGGCCTGAACCGCAGTACCTGCGGGTCGTGGTCGCTGATCTGGTCGTTGAACTCCGCGTTGATGTGCACGCTGTCGTACTCGAAGTCGCACGAGCGCCGGATCGACGGGCTGACCAGGATCTGGTCCAGGGTCTGCGCGTTGCCCTGGTAGACGTACGAGTAACGCTCGCTCCTGGGCAGCGACTTGATCGCCGACCACAGTGCGCCGCCGTCCTCCAGCCGCTCGGTGGTGCCGGAGAACTCGAAGTCGTTGATGTCGCCGAGCGTGACGACGTCCGCGTTCTTCTGGACGGCCAGGATGTCCTTGACGAAGGCGTTCACCGCGGTCGCCTGGAGGTGGCGCTGGGTCTCCGAGCTGCGGGCCGGCGGCTGGAACTGCGCGTGCAGCGACTGGTCGCCGCCCTTGGAGGCGAAGTGGTTGGCGATCACGAAGACCGTCCGGCCGCGGAAGGCGAACTCACCGGCCAGCGGCTTGCGGCTGTTCGTCCAGGCCGCGTTCGCCGGGTCGATCCGGCCGGGGGAGACCGTCAGCGCCGCCCGGCCCTTGACCTCGGTCACCCCGGCGGCCGTCGTCGCGTCGCCGCCCGCACGGTCGACGAAGGAGACACGCTTCGGGTTGAACAGGAACACCTGGCGGATGTTGCCGCCCGGCTCACCGCCGTCGGCCTTGTCGACCGGGTCGATGGAACGCCAGTCGTACGCCGGACCGCCCGCGGCGGCGATCGCGTCGATCAGCTTCTGCATCGTCTGGTCCGCGGCGACCGTACCGTCGTTGGTCGCACCGTTGTTGTCCTGGATCTCCTCCAGGGACACGATGTCGGGCGACTGGAGGTTGTTCACGATCGCGGAGGCGTGCGCGGCGAAGGTGGCGTCGGACGGGTCCAGGTTCTCGACGTTGTACGTCGCGACCGCCAGTTCCCCGCGTCCCTGCCGCTGCGTCGTCTCCCGCTTCAGGTCACCGCTCTTGAGCGTGCCCAGCTCGCTCGCCACGAGGGTGTACCCGCCGTACTGCGTGTAGTCCAGCGGGCCGGTGGTGGTCCCGGCGAGCGTGTCACCGACGTTCGCGACGGGGAACTGCGCGCCCGGGCCGAGCGACTGGATCTGGAGCCGGCCGGTGTTCTGGGACTCGTAGGAGCCGTAGACCGTGCCACCGCGGCGGTTGCGGTGCTCCCAGGGCTTGACAGTCACCCAGAGCTCGTTGAAGTCGTCGGTCGCGGTGACCACACGGGCGTCGGCGACGCGGACGTTCATGCCCTCCAGGGACTCGTAGTGGTCCAGGGCGTACGTCGACGGCTGCAGCGTCAGGCCGTTGATCGAGCCGTTCGCGGCGCTGTCGCCGGCCGGGGTGTACCGGTCCGGCACCGAGTCCTCGTCCACGACCGTCGCGGCGGGCACGGCGTTCCCGGCGGAGACGACGGTGACCGTCGGCTTGGTGATCTCGGTCAGCGACTGGTTGCCGGAGGAGGCGCCGCCCGGCACGAACTCCGTGACCGTGCCCGAGACGAGAACCGAGTCGCCGACGGCGACCTTCGGGGCGGAGCCGGTGAAGACGAAGACGCCCTCGCTGGTGGCCGGGTTGTCGTCGGCGTCCGGATCCTGGATCCAGAAGCCCTTGGACGAGCCGTAGGTGCGTACGCCGGTGACGATTCCGGCCACATCCGCGACCGGCTTGCCGGCGTACGGCGATATTCGGGTACTGCCCTGAATGTCATGGATGCGCACGGATTCCGCGTGCGCGGGGGTGGTGAGGACGACGGTGGACGCCGCGGAACAGACGGCGGCGACGGTGAGCGCGGCGAGGCGCACGGACTTCTTGCTCGGCAACGGGATCCCTCCGGGGACGTACGTGGGCGCCGGGACGAGGGTGGTGCGTGGAACGGTGGGTGCGGGCGCGACCGGTGAGGCGGTGGCGACGCGCGTAGAAATTACAGTGAACAGCTGTCCCCCGACTTCTACGCGCGTCAATCTCGTGCCTGCTCAGGCCACTTGTCAAGGTTTCGGCCATGTACACCTCCTGACGGGGAGATGAACCGGGCGGCATGGGTGGAAATCCGTCTAGGCTGAGCGGTTGAGCCGTGCGGTGTACGGCAAGGGTCGTGTCGCGTACGGCCACGCAAAGTGCTCTAGGAGAACCAGCCGATGTCAGACAGCTCCCCCCTGCCGCCGGTGCGCCTGCACCCCGAAGCGGAGCTGGCGCGTGACGCGCTGTCCACGCCGTTGCTCTCCCGGTCCGCGCGGCTGGCCCGTTGGGCCGGGCCCGACACCCGCGTCGACGCCGGTGGCGGGCTCGTCGACGAGCAGTTGCCCGCCGCCGCCGAGGTGCTCGGACTGAGCGGGAACGACGCCGCGGCGTACGCCAGTGAGGCCTGGCGGGTGGCCGTCGACACCGGTCTGGTCGAGATCCTCGACGAGGACAGCGGCACGGTCGCGACCGGTGCGGACCTGGCGCTGCTGACCGGCGGTTCGCCGCAGGACGTGCTCGGGGTGTGGCTGACGGCGCTGGAGACGGTGCTCGCCGACGCGAGCGTGCCCGACCTCGACGACCTGGTCGACGCCATGGACGCGGGCGGCGAGGTCGACCTCTCCTCCCTGGACTGGGACCCGGAGGCCGAGGCGGAGTTCCTCGACGGGGTGCTCGGCAACCTCTACCTGCTGACGGTCAGCGAGGACGGGCCCGGCGAGGCTCCGGTACCGCTGCCGGCCCTCGCCGCGTCGATGATCGTGCCGAGCGACATGGGCGAGCCCACCAACGACGTGCTGGAGCAGGTGTCCGACGCGATGATGCGTCTGGACGACCAGTTCCGGCTGCTGGAGCCGGCCGGACTGGTGGAGTACCAGCCGGTCGACGAGGCGCTGATGGCGGACATCGACGGCGACGCCGAGGAGCCGCCGGCCGGCCTGGACGACACCGACGTGTCGCGGTACGGCATGGTCCGGCTCACCCCGCTCGGTCTGTACGGGCTGCGCTCACGGCTGCTGGAGGCCGGGTTCGAGGCGCCCGTGGTCGGAGAGCTCGCGGACAAGGGCGCCGACACCCTGCTCGCAGGGACGGCCGCCTTCCCGCAGACCGCCGCGCGGGCCGAGACCGAACTGTGGCTCGTACGGCGCGAACCCCTCGCCGCGGCCCGGGAGTTGCTGGCGGCGGCACGCGGCTCGGACGCCGGCGCGCCACTGCGGCGGCTGCGCTGCCAGCAGGCGCTGTCCCTGCTGGGCCCGGAGGCCGAACCGGCGCTGCGGGAGGTCCTCGACGACCCCGAGCTGGGCGGGCTGGCGCGGGTGTGGCTGACCGAGCGGGGCGCCGCCGACGTGCCCGCCCCGTCGCAGGACCTGGTGTTCTGGCTGACCGTCGACACGGTCGCCGCCCAGCTGGCCGCGGAGGGGAACTCCGACGAACTGCGGGCCCTGGTCGAAGGACTGGCCGCGCAGCACACGGGGTTCTTCGCGGCGGCCTGGCGGGTGGAACACCCCGCGACCGCCGATGTCCTGGAGGCGATGGGACGGTTGCACCCGGACAAGAAGATCGCGAAGGAAGCGCGGAAGGCGGCGTTCAAGGCGCGTTCGCAGCACGGCGGATGACGGCCGGGCGGCGGCCGGGGGCGCGTACCGATTAATTCATTCGCCCGTCCCGCGGCGCTCCTTTTAGAGTGATGAACGTCCAGGTGCGAAGGCAGGACCTACTTCCACTCATAATGGGGCGGCCGCGGGTTCGAGTCCCGCCACCGGTACAACGCGCCGGTGTAGCTCAGGGGTCAGAGCACCTGATGTCGGTTCCGCCGGCCTGAACTCTGGACACCACAACTTCATGCACCTCCCGGTGCGCGGGCTGCGGCTACTTCTTCTCCCAAAAGAATCCCACGCCGCCGCCGACTTGATCTCGGGAGGCGCAGCTCATGGGGGGTGCCCGGTGCGCAGGCGGCGGATACTTCGGGAACTGGTGGGGGGAGACCCCCGTACGGGTTCGAATCCCGTCATCGGCTCCAGGCCGATGTGGCGGAACGGAAGACGCGTCAGTTTATGGTCACCGCAGCCGAATTCGAACTCGGGCATCCTCCTTCTGTCGCGCCTCCCTTCTGAACGGAAAAGGAATTCGGGGGAATTCACCATGGCGCGATTCAACAAGCGAGCCGCCACGGCTCGGCCCACCTCGCGGGTCACCTCGACGGGCCGAGTGCTCCGCACCTACGAGGGCGGCCGTGGTCACGAGCGCGACAAGCGCTCCGAGCTCTTCCTGCTCGCCGTCGCCAACTTCGTCTCGCAGGACACCTTCTACGAGAACGGCGGCGACCGCGACGCCCGGTTCGCGAAGCTCGTACGCGAACTCGCCGTCACCGACCCGGTGTGGACGGCCGGCCTGCTGGGCTGGCTGCGCGGCGAGGGCAACCTCCGTACCGCCTCCCTCGTGGGCGCCGCCGAGTACGTGCACGCACGGCTGGCGGCGGGCGCCGTCGACGGCCCGGCGAACCGGCAGGTCGTCGCCTCCGTGCTGCGGCGGCCGGACGAGCCCGGCGAACTCCTGGCGTACTGGACGGCGACGTACGGCCGCAACGTACCCAAGCCGGTCAAGCGCGGAATCGCCGACGCCGTACGGCGCCTGTACACCGGGAAGTCGTTCCTGAAGTACGACACCGCGTCCAAGGGCTACCGCTTCGGCGACATCCTCAACCTCGTGCACGCGGCGCCGGACCCGGCCAAGCCCTGGCAGGGCGAGCTGTTCCGGTACGCCCTCGACCGTCGGCACAACCCGGACACCGCCGTGCCGCCCGCGTCCGACCGGACGCTGGTCGCGCACCGCGAACTGACGGCACTGCCGGTCGAGCAGCGGCGTGCGCTCGTCACGTCCGAGGGCGGCGCCGAGCGGCTCGCCGAGGCCGGGATGACCTGGGAGGCGCTGGCGGGCTGGCTGCAGGGGCCGATGGACAAGGAGGCCTGGGAGGCCGTGATTCCGTCGATGGGCGCGATGGCGCTCGTACGGAACCTGCGGAACTTCGACCAGGCCGGCGTGTCCGACGAGGTCGCGGCCCGGGTCGCGGCCCGCATCGCTGACCCGGCGGAGGTCGCGCGGTCGCGGCAGTTCCCCTTCCGGTACCTCGCGGCGTACCAGCACGCGCCCTCGCTGCGTTGGTCGTACCCGCTGGAGCAGGCGCTCGGCCACTCGCTGGCCAACGTGCCCGCGCTGCCCGGCCGGACGCTGATCCTGGTCGACCGCTCGGGCTCGATGTGGGCGCGGCTGTCGGACCGCTCGCAGCTCAACCGGGCCGACGCGGCGGCGATCTTCGGCACCGCGCTGGCACTGCGGGCCGAGCAGGCCGACCTCGTCGAGTTCGGCACCACGAGCCGGCGCCTGAAGCTCCGCAAGGGCGAGTCGGTGCTGAAGATCCTGGAGCGCTTCGGCGACCTGGGCGGCACCGACACCACGTCGGCGGTCCGCGCGCACTACCGGGGGCAGGACCGGGTGCTGATCGTCACCGACGAGCAGTACACCCACAGCCGCCACGGCGACCCGACCGAGCAGATCCCCGCCGAGGTGCCGGTCTACACCTGGAACCTCGCCGGGTACCGCGCGGGCCACGGCCCGTCGGGCCGGGCGAACCGGCACACCTTCGGGGGCCTGTCGGATGCGGCGTTCCGGATGGTCCCGTTGCTGGAGAGCGCCAGGGACGCCGACTGGCCCTGGGCCGCCTGAGCCCCGGCACGCGTGGCCCGCACTTTCACGGGGGGTGCGGGCCACGTCCCGGTCCGCCGTGCTCCCCGCCCACCTGGGCGGGCAGCCGTCGCCGAACGCGGACAGGGCGCCGTGGCGGCTCATCGCGGCTCATCGCGGCACTTCGGGCGGAGCGCTCCGCCGGATACAGTGCACTGCGTGTGGGCGGACGATCAGCAGCGGGACCCGGATGCCGAACGGTCCGACGGCCCCCGCCGCCGGGCCACGATCCACGACGTCGCCAAGCTGGCCGGAGTGTCCCGGCAGACGGTCTCCCGCGCGGTCAACGACAAGGGCGAGATCGACCCGGCCACGAAGGAACGGGTGCTGGAGGCGGCGCGGCTGCTGGACTACCGGCCCAGCCGTTTCGCGCGCGGCCTCGTCCGCAAGGGGACCGTCACGGCCGGTCTGGTGATCCCGGACCTGATGAACCCCTTTTTCCCCGAGGTCGCCGCCGGTGTCCTGGAAGCCGCGGAGCGGCGCGGCTGGCAGGTGGTCGTGTGGGACTCACGGGCCGACGAGGCCCGGGAGCGGGAGGCGCTCGACGTCCTGTCCCACCAGGCCGACGCGGTCGTGGGCTACTTCAGGAACCCCGACGACGTGCTGTCCCGGCACCTCGGCGGCGTACCACTGGTGCTGCTGGAACGCGGCCCGCAGCAGACCCGCTTCGCGGCCGTGGGCATCGACGCCGCGGCCGGTCTGGAACAGGGCATGGCCCACCTGGTGCGCGCCGGGCACCGCCGGATCGGCATGCTGGACGGTGTGCACGGCCCCGCCCCAAGAAGACAGGCGTTCCTCGCGGAGGCCCGGCGGCACGGCCTGCCCGTCGACGAGGGCTGGACAGCCCAGTGCCAGGAGCACAGCGTGGCGGGCGGCGAGACCGGCATGGGACGGCTGCTGGACGCCCGGCCCGACATCACCGCCGTGTTCGGCTTCAACGATCTGATCGCGGTCGGCGCGATGCGCGCCGCCCGGCGCCGGGGCCGGAGGGTGCCCGACGACCTGGCCGTGCTCGGCTTCGACGGCCTGTCGCTGGGCGAACTGGTGGAACCCGCCCTCACCACCCTGCACATCGACAAACGGCGGCTGGGCCGGCTGGCCGTGGAGCAGGTGGCGCGCCTGCGGGCGGGAGAGGAGCCGATGAGCGGCGCCGACGCCTGGGTGGTTCCGGAGCTGGTGGTGCGGGCCTCGGCCTGAGACGGGCCGACGAGGCCGCGACCGCCTCGACCCCTGTGACTCGCGGGCACGTCGGCAGTGCGGCACACACGCGCCGGGGCGCCCCCTCGGCAGGGGGCGCCCCGGATGCCGTACGGCTGCCGCGGGGGTTTCGAAACACCCCTAGAGGGCCTGGGCCGCCGGCTTGACCATCCCCCTCACCGTGCGGGACTTCACGAAGTCGCCCATGGCCGTCATCTCCCACTCGCCGGAGAACTGGCGGATCAGCTTGGCCATCATCACGCCCGTCTGCGCCTCGGCGCTGGTGAGGTCGAAGCGGACCAGTTCCTCGCCGGTCGCGGCGTCGAGGAGACGGCAGTAGGCCTTGGCGACCTCGGTGAACTTCTGGCCGGAGAAGGAGTTGACCGTGAAGACCAGGCCGGTGACCTCCATGGGCAGGCGCCCCAGGTCCACGGTGATGACCTCGTCGTCGCCCCCGCCCTCACCGGTGAGGTTGTCGCCGGAGTGCCGGATGGCGCCGTTCACGATCTGCAGCTTGCCGAAGTAGCAGCTGTCGATGTGGTTGCGCTGCGGGCCGTAGGCGATCACCGAGGCGTCCAGGTCGATGTCCTTGCCGCGGTACGCCGGCTCCCAGCCGAGACCCATCTTGACCTGGGAGAGCAGCGGACGGCCGCCCTTCATCAGGGAGACGGTCTGGTTCTTCTGGAGGCTGACCCGGCCCTTGTCCAGGTTGATCTTGCCGGCGCCCGGGGCGGGCGGCGCGGGCGGGGCCGGGGGAGCGGCGGGGGCCTGGGGCACGGGAGGAGTGGCCAGGGGCGGTGCCGGCGGGGCGGCGGGGGGCTGCATGGCGGGCTGCGGCGGGGCGGCGGGCGCGGCCGGCTCCTCGACCGTGACGCCGAAGTCGGTGGCGATGCCGGCCAGGCCGTTGGCGTAGCCCTGGCCGACCGCGCGGGCCTTCCAGGCGCCGTTGCGCAGATAGATCTCCACGATCACCAGGGCCGTCTCGGTGCCGAGCTGCGGGGGCGTGAAGGTGGCCAGGACGCTGTTGTCGTCCGCGTTGCGGATGGTGGCCGTGGGTTCGATGCCCTGGAAGGTCTGGCCGGTGGCGTCCGGGCTGGCGGTGACGACGATCTTCTCGATGCCCGGGGGGACGGCCGTGGTGTCGACCGTGATCGCGTCGGGGCTGGTGCCGCCGCCCGAGCGGTAGGTCACGCCGGGGCCGGTGGGCTGGTTGTAGAAGATGAAGTCGTCGTCGGAGCGCACCTTGCCGTCGGCGGTGAGCAGCAGGCCCGATACGTCGAGCCGCACCGGGGCGGCGACGTCCACCGTGACGCGGGCGGCGGAGAGAGGGATGTTCGAGCCGGGGGTCATAGCTGTCATGCCGGGTGAACGAGCGGGGGCGCTTTACCGTTCCCTTACCCGGGGCCATTCGGAGGGCGTGGGCCACGCTCCGCCGCCCCGTCCCTTCAGGAGGGGACGGGGCGGCGGGGGGCGAGGTACCTACGGCACCACCACGATCTTGCGGCCCACTCCGGAGGCGAACTGCGCCAGCGCGTCCGGGTACCGCTCCAGCGGGATGCGGTCGCTGATGAAGACGTCCGGGTCCAGGACGCCGTTCGCGAACAGTTCCGCCGCGCGCTCGAAGCTGTGCAGGACCGCCATCGATCCCGTGATCGTGATCTCCTGGTTGTAGATGCGGTACGGGTCGATCGTCACCCTCGTCGCGTAGTCCGCCACCCCGAACTGCAGGAACGTGCCCGCCTTCGCGACCCGGTCGAGGCCGTCCTGGATCGCGGCCGCGTTGCCCGTGGCGTCGACCACGAGGTCCCAGCCCTGGGGGCGGTCCAGCTCGTCCGGGTTCGCGGCGGACGCCGAGACGCCGAGCCGCCGTGCCGTCTCCAGCCGGGCCGGGTTCACGTCCACCACGTCCACGCTCGCCGCTCCGGTCCGCTTGGCCAGTTCCAGCATCATCAGGCCCATCGTGCCCGAGCCGTAGATCAGGACGTGGGCGCCGAGGCGGGACTGCAGGACGTCGTAGCCCCTGACCGCGCACGACAACGGCTCCACCAGCGCCGCGTCCTCGGTGCGTACGTGCTCCGGGAGCCGCACGCAGTTCGCCACCGGGGCCACCGCGTAGCGCGCCGCGCCCCCGGGGGTCGTCACGCCGATCGCGGCCCACCGTTCGCAGAGGTTGTTGTGGCCGGTACGGCAGTAGCGGCACTCGTAGCAGTAGAGGGAAGGGTCCACCGCCACCCGGTCGCCGACCGACACCTCGGTGACCCGGGTGCCGACCCCGACCACCTCGCCCGCGAACTCGTGCCCGGGCACGATCGGCAGCTCGGGCGCGAACTCGCCCTGGAGGATGTGCAGGTCCGTGCCGCACAGGCCGCAGGCCGCGACCTCGACGACGACCTCGCGCGGGCCGGGCGTCGGGTCGGGGACCTCGGCGACGACGGCCTTGCCCACGGACTCGATGACGGCGGCCTTCATTTCACGGCTCCCAACGACAGGCCCTGGACCAGTTTGTCCTGGGCGGCGAACCCCGCGGCGAGCACCGGCAGGGAGATGACGAGCGACGCGGCGCACACCTTGGCCAGGAACAGGCCCTGGCTGGTGATGAAGCCGGTCAGGAAGACGGGGGCGGTCTCCGCCACCACGCCGGTCAGCACCCGGGCGAACAGCAGCTCGTTCCAGCTGAAGATGAAGCAGATCAGGGCCGTCGCGGCGACGCCCGGCAGCGCGATGGGGGCCACCACGCGGGTGAGGATCGTCGGGAGCCTCGCGCCGTCCACCCTCGCCGCCTCGATCACCGCCACCGGGATCTCGGCCAGGAAGGACTGCATCATCCACACCGCGATCGGCAGGTTCATGGAGGTGTAGAGGATGACCAGCAGCCAGATGTTGTCGAGCATGCCCGTGTTCTTCGCGAACAGGTACAGCGGCAGCAGACCCGCCACGGCCGGCAGCATCTTCGTGGACAGGAAGAAGAACAGGACGTCCGTCCACTTCCGCACCGGGCGGATCGACAGGGCGTAGGCCGCCGGAAGGGCGAGGAGCAGGACGAACAGGGTCGACGCCACCGACGCCACCGTCGAGTTGACCAGTGCGGGCCAGGGGCTGGCGCCGCCGCCGGCGCCGAAGAACTCGCGGTAGCCGTCCAGCGTCAGCGACGCGGCGAAGGACGGCGGGTTGGTCGCCGCGTCCTGTTCGGAGTGGAAGGACGTCAGGGCCATCCACGCGATGGGCAGGAAGAACACGATCCCGAGCAGCCAGGCCACCAGGCCCAGGCCGACGGTCTTGCGACCTCTGCCGAGTCGTACGGTCAGGGCACTCACGCGCGCGGCACCTCCTCGCGGAACAGGGACGACACCACGCGCAGTGCGAAGGTCGCGATGACGATGGAGCCGATGACCACCAAGACGCCCGCGGCGGAGGCGAGGCCGTTCTCGTGGGCCTGGTAGAAGCTCTGGTAGACGGCGTAGGGGAGGTTGGCGGTGCCCAGGCCGCCTGACGTGATCGTGAAGACCGCGTCGAAGTTCTGGACGATGTAGATCGAGCCCAGCAGGGCGCCCAGTTCGAGGTAGCGGCGCAGGTGCGGGAGGGTGAGGTGGCGGAAGATCTGCCAGTCGCTCGCGCCGTCGACACGGGCCGCCTCGATCTGCTCGTGGTCGCGGCTCTGGAGACCGGCCAGCAGGATCAGCATCATGAACGGCGTCCACTGCCAGACCAGGGAGGCCTCGACCGCGAGGAGCGGAGTGTGGGAGATCCAGTCGGGCTGTGGGCCGCCCACATAGTGCAACAACCCGTTGAACAGGCCGTATTCGGGGTTGTAGAGCACATGCTTCCAGAGCAGGGCGGCAGCCACCGGGACCACCAGGAAGGGTGCGATCAGCAGGGTGCGGACCACCCCGCGGCCCTTGAACCTCCGGTCCAGAAGCAGGGCGAGCACCAGGCCGAGGACCAGGCTGGCCAGTACCACTGCGACCGTCAGCAGCACGGTCGTCCACACCGAGTGGCGCAGGTCCGCGTCGGTGAGGACCTCACGGTAGTTGTCGACGCCGGCGAAGCGGCGGGCGTCCGGGTAGAGGGAGTTCCAGTCGAAGAAGGAGATCACCAGCGTGGCCACGAAGGGCAGCTGGGTCACCAGGATCATGAAGACCAGGGCGGGCATCAGGGGGGCCCGGGTCGCCCAGGCGCGCAGCCGGGCGGAGGGCGGGCGTGTGGTCCGTTCGGGAGTCGTGGCCAGGGGGGCCGTGGTCGTCGCTGTCATCGCCCCTCGTACTCCTCGGAGATCTTCTCGGCGAGCTGCTGGGACTTGTTCAGGGCCGACTCGACGGACTGGCGCCCGGCGATGGCCGCGCTGATCTCCTGGGAGACCTTGGTGCCGAGGTCGGTGAACTCGGGGATGCCGACGAACTGGATGCCGGGCGCGGGCCGCGGCTGCACGCCGGGGTCGTTCGGACGGGCGCCCTCGATGGCCTCCTTCGTCATCTCCTGGAAGGCGGCCGCCTCCTCCCGGTACGCCGGGTTGGCGTAGGTGGAGGCACGCTTGCCGGCCGGGACGTCGGCCCAGCCGATCTGGTCGCCGACCAGCTGCTCGTACTGCTTGCTCGACGCCCACGACACGAACTTCCAGGCCCTGTCGGGGTTGCGTGACGCCTGCTGGATGCCCCAGGCCCAGGTGTAGAGCCAGCCGGAGGACTCCGTCTTCTCGACGGGGGCCGGCGCGTAGCCGACCTTGCCCTTGACGGGGCTCTTCGCCGCCTCCAGGGATCCGGCCGCGGAGGTGGCGTCGTACCACATGGCGACCTTGCCCTGGGTCATGTTGTTCAGGCACTCGGCGAAGCCGGACTGGGCCGCTCCGGACTCCCCGTGCTCGCGGACCAGGTCGACGTAGAACGTCGTCGCCCTCTTCCACTCGGGGGAGTCCAGTCGCGCCTTCCAGTCCTTGTCGAACCAGGTGCCGCCGAAGGTGTTCACCACCGTGGTGAGCGGGGCCATCACCTCGCCCCAGCCCGGGAGTCCGCGCAGACAGATGCCCTTCATGCCGGGCTCGGCGCCGTCCACCTCCGCTGCCAGGTCCGCCACCTGCCGCCAGGTGGGGTGCGCCGGCATCGTCAGGCCCTCCTTGGCGAACACGTCCTTGCGGTACATGAGGAAGGACGATTCGCCGTAGAAGGGCTGGCCGTAGAGTCTGCCGTCGTCGCCGGTCAGGGACTGGCGCATCGGCTTGAGGACGTCCGGCTCGTCGTAGGCCGCATCCCGCGCGACGTAGGAGTCCATCTCCCGCAGCCAGCCGTTGCGGGCGTAGATCGGTATCTCGTAGTTGGAGAGGGTGGCCACGTCGTACTGGCCCGCCTGGTTGGCGAAGTCCTGGCTGATCTTGTCGCGGACGTCGTTCTCGGGCAGGACGGTGAAGTCGACCTCGATCCCCGTCTCCTTCGTGAAGTGCGGGGCCAGCTTCTGGAGTGCGGTCATCTGGGGGTTGTTGACCATCAGGACGTTGATCGAGTCGCCGCCCGACCCGGCCCCGCCGGCTCCGACCCAGCAGCCGGAGAGCAGCGGGGCGAGCAGCGTCCCTGCGGCGGCCGCGGCGAGCGTGGCTCGCGGGGGCCGTCGTCGGCTCTGGGTTCGCATGGATCGCTCCTGGACGTATAGGGAGATAAGGGGAACTGTCCGGCGTGGAGGTGCCCTGCGGGGGACGAGAGTCGGTTGTCAGGACACAGGAGGGGCTGGTTGTCGGAACGCGGGACGGGAGTCGGTTGTCAGACGCGGATGACCTGCGGGCCGAGCAGTGAGTACCGATGCGCCTCGGCCGCCGGGAGCAGCGTGCTGGTCACGATCGCTTCCAGGGCGCCGACCTGTGCGAACCGGCAGAAGCTGACCGCTCCGAACTTGGTGTGCACTCCCGCGAAGACCGTGCGGCGCGCGGCCCGGATCGCCTGTGCCTTGACCTCGCTGACCGCGGGGTCGGGGGTGGTGAGTCCGTGGTCGCGGGAGATGCCGTTGGCGCCGATGAACGCCAGGTCGATGACGAAGCCGGACAGCATCTTCGTCGTCCAGTGGTCGACGGTGGCGAGTGTCCCGGCCCGCACCCGTCCGCCGAGCAGCAGCACGCAGACCTGCTCGGCCTCCGCGAGGGCGCCCGCGACCGGCAGGGACGCGGTGACCACGGTCAGCGGCCGGTCGGTCGGCAGGGACTCGGCGATGAGCTGCGGGGTGAAGCCCTCGTCGACGAAGACCGTTTCCGCGTCGTGGAGCAGCTCGGCCGCGGCGGCCGCGATCCGGCGCTTCTCCGGGACGTGGCTGGTCGCACGGAAGGCGAGCGTCGTCTCGAAGCCGGCGCTCTCCACGGGGTAGGCCCCGCCGTGGGTACGGCGGAGCAGGCCGTGGTCCTCCAGGACGCGCAGATCCCGCCGTACGGTCTCCTTGGCCACGCCCAGGTCGGCGGCGAGCGCGGTGACGTCGACCGAGCCGTCGCGCCGGGCCGCCTGCACGATCTCGCGCTGGCGCTCTTCCGCCGTTCTCGTGCTCATGCCGACACCTGCCTCCGCCGTGCTGCCCGTTCGGGCCCGGTAGGACCCATGCCGGAATTTCTACAGCGGGTGCGCGGGGCTGACCAGGTCTGTTGCCGGTCCGATGCTGCCCGTGTGTGCCCGTTCACCGGCGGGTGCGCCCGCCGCGGACCTGCGTGGTTGTCGCGGGCGGCGTGAGATCGGGCGCCGCGGATGCCCGAAGGTGCGGCGGACGGGCCCGTTCGGTGCCCGCCCGCCCGTTCGCGACGATGTGTTTCGGTCAGTACGGCCAGATCGGTGGGTCGCTCACGAAGTGGCCGCCCAGGTAGGTGTGCGCGATGTTCTCCGGGTCCAGCTCGCCCTGCTCGGCGATCAGTTTCTCGGCGTACGGCTCGGAGTCGTCCTGCGGCTCGTAGCCGAGGGTGCGCGCGGTGGTGAGGTCCCACCACAGCCGCGTGTTCGCCGAGGAGCCGTAGACGACCGTGTGTCCGACGTTCTCCGCGGTCAGGGCGGCGTGGAGGAGCCGGGCGCCGTCGGCGGGGCTCATCCACACCGAGAGCATGCGGACACTGGTGGGCTCGGGGAAGCAGGAGCCGATGCGCACCGACACGGTCTCCAGGCCGTACTTGTCCCAGTAGAACTGGGCGAGGTCCTCGCCGAAGGACTTGGACAGGCCGTAGAAGGTGTCCGGGCGGCGCGGGGTGTCGATCGGGATGAGGGCACCGCTCTCCCGGGGCCTGGGTGTGAAGCCCACGGCGTGGTTGGAGGAGGCGAGGACGACGCGCTCCACGCCCTCCTCACGGGCGGCCTCGTACAGGTTGTAGGTCCCCTCGATGTTCGCCTTGAGGATCTTGTCGAACGGGGCTTCGAGGGAGATCCCCGCGAGGTGGATGATCGCGTCGACGCCTCGCACGGCCTCGCGCAGGGCCTCCCTGTCGCCGAGGTCGGCGACGATCGCGTCCGGCACGCCGTCGACGGGACGCAGATCGAGCAGCCGCAGCTCGTAGCCGTACGCCGGGAGGCGGTCCCGCATCAGGGTGCCGAGGCCGCCGGCGGCGCCGGTGAGCAGAACGGTGCGGGGTGTCGGCATCCTCGGGACTCCTCGGGTCGGCGCGGATCGGCGTTGGTGCGCGGGTCGGCTCGTGCGGCTAGGGCGGCTCGCTCAGCCGACTCGTCGACCGCATGTGTGGACGGCATTCATATGTGTGGACACGCTAGGGATGAGCGCCGATCGCGTCAAGTGTCCCGCGTGTACGGAGAATCCGCGCTGGATCGCCGGTTCGGGCGCTTGACCGGCCTCGACGGGGCTCCCTAGGCTGATGATGTTCAAGAATGTAGACGTGGATCAGAAGCGTGAGCGCCTGTTCTAGGGAGAGCCCGTGACTCCAGTCCCCCTCGCCGCGCGCCTCGGCAGCCCCGGCGGGCCGCTGTTCTTCCCCGTCACCGCCTTCGACCCCGACGGCTCGGTCGACCTCGACACCTACCGCGTCCATGTACGCCGGGGCGTCGAGGCCGGGGCGGCCGCCGTGTTCGCCTGCTGCGGCACCGGAGAGTTCCACGCGCTCGCGCCCGAGGAGTACGAGGCGTGCGTGCGGGTGGCCGTCGAGTCCGCCGCGGGCCGGGTGCCGGTCGTCGCGGGCGTCGGCTACGGCACCGCCCTCGCCGTGCGGTACGCCGGACTCGCCGGGACGGCCGGCGCCGACGGGCTCCTCGCCATGCCGCCGTACCTCGTGGCCGCCGGGCAGGAGGGGCTGCTGCGGCACTACCGGGAGATCGCCGCGGCGACCGCGCTCCCGGTCGTCGTCTACCAGCGTGACAACGCCGTCTTCACCCCGGCCGGCGTCGTCGCACTGGCCCGCACCGAGGGGATCATCGGCCTCAAGGACGGCCTCGGCGACCTCGACCTCATGCAGCGGATCGTCAGCGCCGTACGCACCGAGGCCCCCGGCAGTCTCCTCTACTTCAACGGCCTGCCGACCGCCGAGCAGACCCAGCTCGCCTACCGAGCCATCGGCGTCCCGCTCTACTCCTCCGCCGTGTTCTGCTTCGCCCCGGAGATCGCCCTCGCCTTCTATCGGGCGCTGGAGACGGGCGACGACACGACCGCTCACCGTCTCCTGGACGGGTTCTACCGGCCGTTCGTCGAACTGCGCGCCCAGGGCCGCGGCTACGCCGTCGCCCTGGTCAAGGCGGGCGTACGGCTGCGCGGGCTGGACGTGGGGGAGGTGCGCCCGCCGTTGCACGAGCCCGGCGAGGACCATCTCGGGCAGCTCGCTCAGGTGATCGAGCGCGGCTACGCGCTGCTGGGGAAGGAGCGGGAGGAAACCGAGTGAAGGCGTCGGCATTCGTCTACCCCTGGGACGTCAACGGTGACCCGGATGCACCCGCGAGGATCGCCGCCCTCGGCGTGCGGCAGGTGACGCTCGCCGCCGCCTACCACTCCACCCGCGCCCTCACCCCGCGCCACCCGCGTCACCGCATCGTCACCGCCGAGCACGCGGCCGTGCTCTACCCCCCGGACGACCGCTGGCAGGGCCGGGAACTGCGCCCGTACCCGGCGGGGGACTGGGCACCCGGTGACGCGTACGCAGAGGCGGCCGCGGCGCTCGCGCAGGCCGGCCTGGAGGTGCACAGCTGGGTGGTGCTCGCGCACAACTCCCGCCTGGGCGCCGAGCATCCGCACACCTGCGTCGTCAACGCCTACGGCGACCGCTACCCGTGGGCCCCCTGCATCGCACAGCCCGCCACGCGCGCGTACCTCGTCGACCTCGCCGCCGAGGCCGCCGTACGCCCCGGAACGCGCGGCACCGAACTGGAGTCCCTCGGCTGGTACGGCCTCCAGCATCTGCACGCCCACGACAAGACCGCCGGGGTCCCGCTCGGGGACGCCGGGCAGTACCTGATGGCGCTCTGCTTCTGCCCGACCTGCCGGGAGGGGTACGGCGCCCAGGGCCTGCACGCCGACGAGCTGGCGGCCGCCGTACGCGGCGCCCTGGAGCCGCTGTGGCGGGGCACGGCCACCGACGAGGGCTGGGCCGGGGTGGAGAAGCTGCTCGGCGGGTCGACCGCGGCCGCCACGCGCGCGTGGCGCGACGGAACCGCCCGGACGCTGCAGGAGGAGGCGGTGCGGGCGGTACGCCGGGCCGCCCCCGCGGGCTTCCAGGTGCTGCTGCACGCGGACCCCGTGACGTATCACTGCGGCGCGAACGCGGGCGTCGACCCCGCGCACATCCTGACCGTCGCCGACGGCGTGGTCGTGCCCTGCGCCGACGGCCCCGGGCTGCTTGCGCCCTTCGCCGAACAGGGTCGCGCGGGCGCGGTCGTCGCCGCCAACTTCTGCGTGGTGTCCGGGATGGGGGGCAGCCCGGGCACCCTCGCCACGGACATGGCGCGCGCGCGTGAGCTGGGGGCCACTCAGATCCGGCTCTATCACGCCGGGTTGGCGTCGGACGGGGACCTGGTGGCGGTGCGGGAGGCCCTGGCCGCCTTCTGAAGCGGCGGCAGCGCGGCCACCGGCAACAGCAGGCCGAACACGATCAACACACCTCGCACGTCGAGCAGTTCGACGAGCGCCGCTCCGACGGCGAGTCCGATGACGTTCGGGGTGAAGACGAGCGTGTCGGCCGTCGCGGCGGTACGGCCGAGCACGGCGTGCGGTGTCGCGTCCTGCACGGCGGTGAACGTGGCGATGAGCACGCAGGGCAGACCCACGCCGATCGCCGCACCGCAGACGAGGGCCACCGGGTCGGACGGGATCGACCGCAGCCCGGTCCCGACGGCCGTCAGGACGATGCCGCAAGCGGCGAAGCGGCGTTCGCCGAGGCGGCGCAGTGCGGGGCCGGCCAGCAGCCCGATCGCCACCGACCCGGCGCCCTGGACGGCGTACAGCACACCGGCGTAGGCGGGGGCGTGCCCGAGCCCGTCGATGACGGCGTAGGTCATCGCCCCGTTGAGGCCGGCGAAGAGCATGGTGGCGCCGCCGGCCAGGACGAGAGGACGCAACCGGCCGTGCGCCCACAGGAAACGGGCCCCCTCGGCGGTCTGCGCCCGCCATCCGCCCTTCGGCGGCTCCGGCCTGCTCTCGCGGACCCGGAGGCAGGCGTACAGGCCGCTCGCGAGCACGAACGTCACCGCGTCGAGCAGGGCGACACCCGCACCGCCGTACGCCGCGTACACTCCCGCGCCGGCCAGCGGGGCGAGGAGCTTCATGCCTTCGTTCACCGTCATGCGCAGCCCGTTGAAGTCCCCGAGCAGGGGCGCCGGAACCGCGCCCGCGACCAGCGCGGACTCGGCGGCGCCGTGCACCACGCCCACCGCCCCGTAGACGAACAGGACCGCGAAGAGGAGCCGGACGCGGCCCTGGGAGTCGACGGTGACGAGGGTGAGGAGCAGGGTGGCCAGCAGCAGGTTGGCGCCGATCAGCAGCGGCTTTCGGCGGGTGCGGTCGGCGAGGGTGCCGAGGAGCGGGCCCGCCAGGGTCGGGGCCCACATGGCCAGCATGCAGAGCGCCGCCAGACCGTCGGAGCCGGTGAGGTCCTTGACCCAGACGCCGGACACCAGCCACAGCGCCGAGGTGCCGAAGCCGGAGATCAGGACTCCGGCGAGGTACAGGCGGGCGTTGCGGTCGCTCAGGACGCGGGGGAGGGCCCAGGTGGTGATCGTCATGCCGCACCATCGTGCGGCTGAGGCGGGGGCCTCGGGATGGGGAAAGTGCATTAGATCCCCGCGCACACGAGAGGGCGGCGTACTCCGACGGGTGTCGGTGTACGCCGCCCTCGGTGGGGTCGGGATGCGGGAACCGGCCCGCGTCGTCACGGCGGCTACTTCGGGTCCTTGCCGAACGTGGAGGTGGACCAGAGGTAGCCGAAGGCGGTGAGACCGAGGCACCAGGCGAGGGCCAGCCAGCCGTCGTGGCCGATCTCGGTGCCGAGCAGGAGTCCGCGCAGCGTCTCGACGGCGGGGGTGAAGGGCTGGTACTCGGCGATCGGCTGGAACCAGCCGGGCATCGCGTCGACCGGGACGAAGGTGCTGGAGATGAGCGGCAGGAAGATCAGGGGCATGGCGTTGTTGCTGGCGGCCTCGGCGTTGGGGCTGACCAGGCCCATGCCGACGGCGATCCAGGTGAGTGCCGTGGCGAAGAGGACGAGCAGGCCGAGGGCCGCGAGCCATTCCAGGGCGGTGGCGTCGGTGGAGCGGAAGCCGATGGCCACACCGACGGCCGCGACCAGGACCACGCTGAGGACCGACTGCAGGACGCTGCCGAGCACGTGTCCGACGAGTACCGATCCGCGGTGGATGGCCATGGTGCGGAAGCGGGCGATGATGCCTTCGGACATGTCGTTGGAGACGGAGACCGCGGTGCCGATGGTGGTGCTGCCGATGGTCATCAGCAGCAGGCCGGGTACGAGGTAGGCCACGTAGGCCGAGCGGTCGGCGCTGCCGTCGCCGATGCCGGCGCTCATGGTGTCGCCGAAGATGTAGACGAAGAGCAGCAGCAGCATGATCGGGGTGAGCAGGAGGTTGAGGGTGAGGGAGGGGTAGCGGCGGGCGTGCAGGAGGTTGCGGCGCAGCATGGTGGAGGCGTCGCGCACGGCGTAGGAGCGTGTGGTGGGACGGGCGGGGGCCGCAGAGGTGCTCATCGGGCGTTCTCCTTGGGCTGGTGGGGGAGGCCGGTGCCGCCGGTGAGGGCGAAGAAGACGTCGTCGAGGTCGGGGGTGTGCACGGTGAGTTCGTCGGCCTCGACGCCGGTGGCGTCGAGCCAGTCGAGGACGGAGCGCAGTTCGCGCTGGCCGCCGCCGCTGGGGAGGAGCAGGGCGAGGGCTTCGTCGTCGTGGGAGGCGCCGTTCAGCGTGGCGGCGGCGGACCGGTAGGCGGCGGGGTCGGTGAAGCGCAGGCGGATGTGTCCGCCGGGGACGAGGCGCTTGAGTTCTTCGGCGGTGCCCTCGGCGGCGATCTTGCCGTCGTTCAGGACGGCGATGCGGTCGGCGAGTTCGTCGGCTTCTTCCAGGTACTGCGTGGTGAGGAAGACGGTGACGCCGCCGGTGACGAGTTCGCGGATGATGTGCCACATGGTGTGGCGGGAGCGCGGGTCGAGACCGGTGGTCGGCTCGTCCAGGAAGATGATCTTCGGGTCGCCGACCAGGGTCATGGCGATGTCCAGGCGGCGCTTCATGCCCCCGGAGTAGGTGGAGGCGGGCTTGTTCGCGGCGTCGGTGAGGTCGAAGCGCTCCAGCAGTTCGGCGGCGACCCGCCGTCCCTCGCGCTTGGGCAGGTGGTGCAGGTCCGCCATGAGGAGCATGTTCTCCTCCCCGGTGATCAGGCCGTCGACGGCGGAGAACTGCCCGGTGACCCCGATCGCCGCGCGGACGGCCTGGGCGTCGGTGGCGAGGTCGTGGCCGCCGACCCGGATCACGCCGTCATCGGCGCTGATCAGCGTGGAGAGGATCTTGACCGCGGTGGTCTTGCCGGCCCCGTTCGGGCCGAGCAGGGAGAAGATCGTTCCTTCGGGGACGGCCAGGTCGACGCCGTCGAGGACGGTCTTGTCGCCGTAGGACTTGCGCAGCCCGTTCGCCGCGATGGCCAAAGTGGTCATGAGGGGGTGCTCCTTCTGCGGGCCGGGTGTGTCTACAGGCTGCGGGCGGTGATGTCGCCGTAGGCGGTGGTCGCGTGGATCTGCAGGCCGGCGCCGGCACCGTCGGTGTTCTTGAGCGCGTTGTGGACCCGGCCGTATCCGGTGCCGGCGTCCAGGGAGGCGGAGACGCCGTGGGCGGCGCCGACCGAGATGTCGCCGTGCTCGGTGTGCAGGGCGACCGTGCCGTGCGCGGCCTCGCCGATGCGGAGGTCGCCCTTCTGGGTGCTGATCTCCGCGGGGCCGCCCAGGCGGCCGACGCAGACGTCGCCGGCGAGGACGGTGACGCGGGCGCTCGCGGCCTCGTCGAGCTTGACCGGGCCCTGCGCGCTGTCGTACGTCACGTCGCCGAGCCGTCCGACGCCCCGGAGCTCGGTGCCGGCGGCCTTCACCGCGACGTGGGAGCCGGTGGGCAGCTGCACCGTCACCTCGACGGATCCGGAGGCGCCGAAGTACTGCTTCTTCGTCGGGGCCTCGATCCGCAGGACCCCGTCGCCGAACTCGACGGTGGTCTGCTCGGCGGCTTCGGCGTCCCGGCTCTTGCCGGGGTCGGCGGGCCGGACCTCGACGGTGGTGTCCGCCCGGTCGGCGGCGATGACCTGGACACGGCCGGCGGGGATGTCGAGGACGGCGGCGACCGGGGCGGGGGTGTCGAACTTCTGCATCGTTTTCTCCTGTGCTCGCTGGTGTGCTCGTCGCTGTTTCGTCAGGTGCTTCCGGGTGTTTCCGCCGGGTGTTTCCGACATCGAAAAAGCTACGTTGCGTTCATGGATCTGGCAACGCACTCGTTGCATGAAGTAGGTATTTATGCAGCTCAGCTGCTAGAAATCGTTGCAACCGATGAGGAGATAACGCAACGTCAGCTCAGTGCTCGTTGCATTGAGGTGAGGGTGAAAGCTACAGTGAGGGCATCTGAGGACCAGGAAGGGAGATCTCATGCCGGGAGGCAGGCTCACCCAGCAGGAACGCCAGCAGATCGCGCTGGGGCTGGCCGACGGGCTCGCCTATGCGGAGATCGCCCGCCGCCTCGACCGTCCGACGTCGACCGTCACACGCGAGGTCATGCGCAACGGAGGCCCCGTCGCCTACCGTGCCGACCTGGCCCACCGTGCCACCGAACGCCGCGCCCACCGGCGCAGGCAGGCCGCGCCCCGGGGGCGGCAGGCGCCCGAGCAGGCCCATGGGCGCGACCCCGAGGCCGTGCGCGAGTACGAGGAGGCGTTCACCACCCTGTTCATGCAACAGGGCCTGCCCAAGATGACGGCCCGGGTCCTGACCTGCCTCTTCATCACCGATGCGGGCAGCCTCACCGCGTCCGAACTCGTCGAGCGCCTCCAGGTCAGCCCGGCGTCGGTGTCCAAGGCGATCGCGTTCCTCGACAGCCAGGGCCTCATCCGCCGGGAACGCGACGAACGTCGCCGCGATCGCTACGTCGTCGACAACGACGTCTGGTACCAGTCGACGATGGCCGCCGCCCGCTCCAGCGCCGAGCTCGCCCGGATCGCGCGCCAGGGCGTCGGCGTCCTCGGCCCCGACACCCTGGCGGCCGTCCGCCTGGAGAACATCGCCCGCTTCTCCGACTTCATCAGCGAGAGCATCACCCGTGCCGCGGAGCAGGCCCGCGAGGTCCTCTTCGCGAAGGCCGAGACGGCTCCGGACGGCGATGCGGGGCCGGTGTCGGATCGTTGAGCGCCGGGTTCTGCCGGCAGGTCGTTCTCTTCGCCGGCGGGCCGTCGGCGCCGCCGCGGTGGGCGCCGCCCGTCCGTGCCGGCGATGAGTTTCGCGTCCGGCTCCGGTCCACCTCCCAGGAACAGATCTGTGAGGAGCCGCTCATGACCGACACGATCGTCGACCTCGGACCGCAGGCCCGCATCGTGGCCCGTCTCGCGGACGGCGTCACCGACGACCAGCTCTCGGCGCCCACGCCCTGCCCCGGCATGGCGGTGCGCAATCTGCTGGGCCACCTGCTCGGCCTCGCCGTCGCCTTCCGCGACGCCGGCCGCAAGGACCTGGGCCCCACGACCGACACCAGCCCGGACGACGCCGTACCGGACATCGGGCCGGGCTGGCGCGAGGAACTGCCGAAGGTGCTCGACGAGCTGGCCGAGGCGTGGCGGGACCCGGCCGCGTGGACCGGCGACACCCGCGCGGGCGGGGTGGCGCTGACCGGCCCGGAGGCGGGCACCGTCGCTGCGGACGAGCTGGTGATCCACGGCTGGGACCTGGCCCGCTCGACCGGCCAGGAGTACGAGCCGGACCCGTCCGCACTGCGGCTGTCGTACGGCATGCTCCTCGCGGCCGCCGACGACCCGAGCCGGGGCGGCGGCATCTTCGGCCCCGTCGTCCCGGTCGCCCGGGACGCGTCGCTCCTGGACCGGGCGGTGGGGCTGAGCGGACGGGACCCGGCCTGGCGGCGGCCCTGACGGACCGGGGAGTCTGCGGAGCCCCTGCCGGCCGGACAGCGCAGCCACGCCTTCGGCCACGCTCGACCGCCGCCCCCGGGGCCCGCCTCCCCGGCACGTCCGCCCGCCCGCGCGGACGGATGCCGCCACCGACACCCTCGTGCACATACGGCGCCTCACAGGTCCGGCGCGGCCCGGCGCGATCCGGACCCGGCGTCCTCACACCGATGGCACCGCCGATCTCCTCACGGGTACGTCGTCCCGGCCGAGGCGCACGACCACCGGTACTCGCCCGGCGCCTCCCCCGAGTCGGGCCTGTACGCGCAGAACAACGCCTTCCGCACTCTCGGCCGCATCGAGGCGGCCGACCTGGTCAACAGCTGGAACGGCACCGCCCTGCACCAGAGCGGCACCCTGTTCAACGGCTTCCCGGTCGACCTGCCGGCCATCCACCACGCCTGCAACTCCGGCAGCGAGCGTGACCTCACGGCCGACGTGGGATGGGCCCTACCCTGCACACAAAGATCGACAGCGCCGAGACGGCCGACCGAGCGGTGGCACGCGGCGCGGGCGCAGGGAGGACCCCATGAGCACTGCCGTACCCGTCGTCCTGGCTGGCGCGCGCGGCCATGGCCGCTGGCACCTGGACAACATCCGCCGGCTCCAGGACAAGGGGATCGTGCGGCTGGCGGGGATCTGCGAGCTGACCCCGCTGAGCGCCCGGGAGCTGCCCGAAGGTCTCGGGGAGCCGGAGCAGTCCGCCGACTTCGGCGCCCTCCTCGACTCCACCGGCGCCCGCGCCGCGGTGATCTGCACGCCGATCCCGACCCACACCGACCTGGCCCTGACAGCGGCGCGCAAGGGCGTGCACATCCTGCTGGAGAAGCCGCCCGCCCCGTCGTACGCGGAGTTCCGGCGCATGGCCGACGGGGTCGCCGAGGCCGGCGTCGCCTGCCAGATCGGCTTCCAGTCGCTGGGCTCGCACGCCGTGCCCGCGATCCGGACGCTGATGGCCGCCGGCGCGATCGGCGAGATCACCGGGATCGGCGGGGCCGGCGCCTGGGCCCGTCCCGAGGCGTACTACCGGCGGGCGCCCTGGGCGGGCAAGCGCAGGCTGAACGGGGTCGACGTGATCGACGGCGCCCTCACCAACCCGCTCGCGCACGCCGTCGCCACCGCACTCGCGCTCGGCGGCACGACCCGCGCCGAGGACGTCACCGCCGTGGAGACCGAGTTGCTGCGCGCCAACGACATCGAGTCCGACGACACCTCCTGCGTCCGCGTCACCGGCCCGCGCGGCCCGCAGGTCGTCGTCGCCGCGACCCTGTGCGCCGAGGACCCCGGCGAGCCGTACGTCGTCGTGCACGGCACCCGCGGCCGGATCACCTTCTGGTACAAGCAGGACCGCGTCCTGCTCCAGCGCGCGAAGCACGGCCCCGAGGAGTACGAGTACGGCCGGACCGACCTGCTGGAGAACCTCGTCGAGCACCTCACCGACGGCACCGGACTGCTGGTCGCACCCGAGACGACCGGCGCCTTCATGAAGGTCGTCGAAGCGATCCGGCTGGCCCCCGACCCGGCCCCCCTGCCCGGCGGGGCATGGCAGCTGCTCCCCGGCGAGCGGCGCCGGGTCGTGCCCGGCATCGACGGCCTGGTCGCCGCGGCCGCCGACACCCTCGCCCTCTACTCCGAGCTGGGCGCCCCCTGGGCCCTCCCGGCCGGATCGAAAGAGGTGAGCCCCTGATGACCCCCCGCGCGTACGGCGGCTTCTTCTGGCGCGCCCGCATCGAGTCCGACGCTGGTCTTCGCCGGAGCCATGGACCGCACCCGGCAGGACCCCTGGTTCGTCCGCACCGCCGAGTACCCGGGCGTGGGTCCCGGAGCGGGGCGTGCGGGCCGCGTACGACAGGCTGCGAGCCGTCCGGCGTTCGCGGCACGCCGGGGAGCGACGCACCTGAAGACCTGGCCGGACCTCGGCCATGTCTTCGTCGACCGCATGCAGGACGAGGTGTTCGCCTGGCTCGACGCGGTCCTGTGATCCGCCCGGCGGTTCCTCTGTCTCCGGTCAGTCCCGGCGGATCAGTTCGGGGTCGATGCGGCGGCCGACCAGGGGAAGGGTGCCGATGACCGCTGCGGCGAGGACGCCGAGCGTGGAGACCAGCAGTACGGGCAGGCCCGCACCGTCCCAGAAGATCTCGCCGCCGCCCGTGACCAGATAGGCGGTCTCGGCCAGCTTTCCCGAGACCAGGGCCAGCAGCAGGCCGATCGCGAGCGGCAGCACCACCTGCAGGCACTGCACGGCGCGCAGCGTTCCCGGCCGGGCTCCGATGAGGGCGAGGGCGGTGACCTGGGAGCGGCGTTCCACGGCCCGGTCGGTGACCGACACGAGGAACGCGGCGACGCCGATGACCAGGCCCATCACCATGCCCAGCACCAGGAGCGTCTTGATCACCGTGAGCTGCTGCAGCGCCTCGATGTTGATGCCCGTGGGATCCACGTCGGCCGTCGGTGCGACCGCGCCGATCCCGTCCAGGACCGAGCGCACCGTCGACGGGTCGGAGGCGGAAGCCAGGAGCAGCGTGGCGGACGCCGGGACGGCGCCTGGCGGCAGCTTGCCGGGCGGGACGAGGACGTAGACGCTGGACAGGTTGGTCACGCCCTGACCCGCGTACAGCACGGTGTCCTTCGGCACCGGGATGCGCAGGGTCATGCGCTTGCCGTCCTTCTCCAGCGTGTAGGTGGAGGTCTTGAAGGGCTCGTCCCCGGTGTTCGGGTCCGACATGCGCATCACCTTGCCGTCCACACAGCCCTCGACCCGCCGGGTCAGCGCGGTGAGCTGGGCACAGGTGGCGACCAGGGCGGTGGCCTGGTTGTCGTCGGTGTCGCTCTGCAGGTCGTTGTCGAAGTCCATGACGACGGCGGACACCTCCACGCCGCCAACCTCGCGCAGCCGCTGCTGCTGGTCCCGGCTCAGCTGGGACATCGGCAGGGCGTACTCCTGGGTCGGCGAGGTGTTGCGCGAGACCTGGCTCAGCTCGACGAGGACGCCCTGGGCGAGGGACGCCGAGAACACCAGCAGGACCAGGCCGGTGACCACGCGCATCGCGCTGCCCGGTTCGACCTCGTTGCGGCGCATGGCCAGGTTGAGGGCGAGGTTGCCCGAACGGGCGAGCCGCTTGGCCAGCAGGTAGGACAGCAACGGCAGCGTCAGGACCAGGCCGAGGCCGGTCAACAGCACACCGCCCGGCACCAGGAGGGCGTTGATGCCGTCGCTGCGCGCGGGGTGGTCGGTCAGGCCGGTGGCACTGAAGCCGATGACGATCCCCAGGCCGGTGACGAACAGCAGCCCGCCCCAGACCCGGGGTGCCTTGGGGGCCGCCGTGCGGCGGGTGGCGAGCGGGTTCCGGGCCGCCGCGCGGGCACTCGCCCGGCCGACGAACCAGGCCAGCGCCGGGCAACCGAGCAGACAGACGGCCATGGTCTGCCCCGACACGGCGCCGTCGGCGGCGTACCACTTCAGGCCGGGCAGGCCGGTCCGGGCCACGACCTGGTTGAGCAGCCAGAACTCCGCGAGGCCGAGGGCCGCACCGAGCAGGGCCGCCACGACCGTCTCGGCGGCGTTGACCCGCTGGGTGCCCTTCGCACTGAGGCCGAGCAGACGCAGGGCGGCGAGCCGGCGGTTGCGGCTGGCGGCGGACAGTTTGGCGCACACCGACAGGAAGACCGCGAGGGGCAGCAGGACCAGGCTGGCCAGAGTGAAGCGGAGGATCTCCAGCGTGGAAGGATCGACGGCCCAGGTGGGCGGGTACGGGCTGCCGAAGCTCTTCAACGCCCGGGCGTCGCCGCCGAGGTGGGCACGGGTCGTGCCGATGTAGGCGTACAGCTCGTTCGGGTCGGTCAGACCGGCCGCACCGATCAGGCCCTTCACGGTGCCGGGCAGCAGGCCCTTGAGGCCGGGCTCCTGCCGCAACTGGTCGCGCAGGGCGGGGGAGACGTACACCTCGCCGGGGCCGGGCAGCCTGCTCAGGCCGGGCGGCGGCGCGGGCGTGTCCTGGGTGCCCGGGGCGATGAAGACGCGGCCGAACGGCCGGGAGCCGTGCGGGTCCCGGAACTCCTGCACCAGGGTCCGCTGACCGGTCGGCTCACCGGCGTAGACCCTGGGGTACCGGGCGGCGGCCCGCCCGTCGTGGGCATCGAGGATCGCCGGGATCGTGAGGACGAGGGCGAGACAGCACACGCCGAGCGACCCGCCCAGGGTCATCAGCACAAAGCGGGCGCGGTTGCCCCGGCCGGAACCGAACAGCAACCGCAGACCGAGCAGGAACTCCCTCATCCCGCCGCTCCCATGGGGGCGAGCACACCGTCGGCCATGGTGTAGCGGCTGTCGGCGCGGGCGGCCACCGTCGCATCGTGGGTCACCAGCAGCACGGCGGTGCCCTGCGAGCGCGCCAGATCCAGGAACTCCTTCAGCACGGCACCGGCGTTGGCGCTGTCGAGGGCGCCGGTCGGCTCGTCCGCGAACACCACGGCGGGCTTGTGGACCAGGGCCCGGGCGACGGCGACGCGCTGGTTCTGCCCGCCGGACACCTGGGACGGCCGCCGCTCGCGCAGATCGGCGATGCCCAACCGGTCGAGCACCTCACCGGCGGCTTCCAGCGCGGGCCGCTTGCGCTGACCGGCGAGCCGCAGTGGCAGGGCGGTGTTCTCCTCGATGGTCAGCTCGGGCAGCAACTCGCCGTACTGGAAGACGAATCCGAACCGCTCCCGGCGCAGGGCGCTGATCTCCTCGTCGTCCAGATCGGCGAACGACTGTCCCTCGAAAGCGATCCGGCCCCGCGACGGCGGCAGCACCCCCGCCAGGCAGTAGAGCAGCGACGACTTCCCGGAACCGCTGGCCCCGGTGATCGCCGCGACCTCGCCCCGCGCGAGCGCGAGATGGGCGTCGCGCACGGCGGGTGTGGAGCCGTAGGAGAGCTCGACACCGCTCGCGGAGAGGATGTGTGACGTGTCTGACGTACTGGTACTGATCGTGTCCCCCGGAGGCCGGAGGGCCCCGGCGGTCAGACCGGGGCCCAAGGGTTGTTCTGCGACTGACGGTGTCACCCGTCGAGTCTCTCCTAGCGGTGGTACGCCTTCGTCACCGAGCAGTTGTCCGGACGGAGCGAACCCCGGTCGCGGCAGGCACGTATCCACGCGTCATCGGTGTGCAGCGCGGCACCGTCGTAGCTGAGCTTGTCCAGCCAGACGGTCTTCTTCTGCTTGCCGTTGAACCGGCCCCAGTCGTATCCCTCGACGCGGACCTGCATGTAGACGTTGTGTCCGTCGCCGTGGTCGGCGTCCCGGAGGTTGCCCTTCCAGTGGAAGGCGCCCTTCTTGGTGTGCGCAGGCTCGAACTTGTACTTGCCGTCCTTGAACTGGACACCGCCGCTGTTCAGCTTGGGGATGCCCTTCCACGCGGCACGAGCCTCGGCCGCACTGGTTGCTTCCCCGCTTGCCGTGGCGAACGCTGTCCCCATGCCAGTCAGAAAGAGCCCGGTCGCGAGCGCTCCGACAGCCAGCTTTCGATTCACTTGTTTTCCTCCCGTTTTCCCGGTGTCAAACCTTGATCACCGAGCGCTGGGAACAGTAACACCCGCTGGCCGAAAGGTGATCAACTTTTCGGCGGGGATGCACGATCAAGGTGCACTTTCGCAAATGGCATGCACACCCTTCACGGACATCGCACTGACCTGAGGGAACCCGAACGCCGTTTTTCCCCTCGCTCAGGACGTGAGCTGGGCCTCACCGCCGCACAGGTCTGGTCCCCTCCCGCGTCGGCACCACCGGCTTGATCGTGCCGTCGGCCGCGAACTTCAGGCGGTCGATGGTGGTTTCGCGGTGCATGCCGTCGCCGCCCGGCTTGCCGGGGCCGTTCAGGGCGAAGCGGTGGTAGACGATGTACCAGTCGTCGGTGCCGGGGGGGACCACCGAGTGGTGGCCGGTGGCGAGGATGCCGTCGGGCAACAAGATCAGCGGGGCGCGTCTGTACGACGACTCGGACGACGGCATCGACCTCCGGCAGTTCTCCTCGCCCGTCACCGTCGAGCACACCTGGGCCTTCGGCAACGGCAAGAACCGCTGGAACGACTCCGCCTTCGAGGGCAACGGCAACGGGTTCGAGCTCGGCGGTGGCGGCGCCTCGGTCGCGCATGTCGTCACCGACAACGCGGCCTGGGACAACACCCTGCACGGGTTCACGGAGAACTCCAGCACCGGGGCGATCGTGCTGAACCGCAACACCGCGTACGCCGACGCCGAGTCGGGATTCTCCTTCGCCACCGGCAAGGCGCGGTTGGCGTGCAGTCTCGCCGTGGGCAACAAGAAGGGTCCGGCCGCGCTGGGACCGTCGACCGTGTCCGCGGCCAACAACTGGGGCAGCGGGGTGTCCGCCCCTTCCTTCAGGTCCACGGACGCGACGACGGCGTACGGCGCCCGCGAGGCGGACGGCTCACTGCCCGACGACGTTTCTGACGACGGGCTCCACCGCCATCGGCTCCACGATGAACTAGGTCTCGATCAAGGCGAACGCCCCGCCTGTCGTCACAGGCGGGGCGTTCTCCTTGCCGGCCCGAGGGGGGCTCCAGCCGGCGCTGCTGACCGAGGGGGGCTCAGGTCAGCAGGTCCAGGCAGCCGAACGAGGCGCTCGGGCTGAGATAGGCCGAGCCGCTCGAACCACTGACGATGTCGATCTTCAGCACGTCGTACGGGACCGTGTCCTTCTTTCGCGCACTACTAGGGACGTCGAACGTGAACATGTGGTTGTTTCCGCGGTGCGAACCCGTGGTGCACGAGCGCGTGGAGGTGCAACGTCGGCCAGGAAGCGGCCGCGCCGGCCGAGGACGGTGGCGACGTGGTGGTGACGATCGCCGCACCGGTGATCGCCGAGCGCGCAGAGCCCGGCGATCACGGCCCGCCGCTCGGTGACCTTGCGACGGTGACGGACGCGCTGTTCGGACTGAGCTGTCATGACCCGGTTCCTCGGTGGTGGGGGACCCTTGCGTCTCCTGGTCGCCGCACACCCGGAAAGGGTTGCCGGTCCGGACGGAATTTCTTTACGAGTCCCCGCCCGGCGACGCGAAGCCGCCCGCCACGGACAACTGCTCGCCGCCCGCCGTGGCCGTCATCGCATAGCTGTCGTCCTTGGCGTCCCGCCCGCCGCGGTCATGGTCGTACTGCCCCGCGAACACCCACTCGCCCGCACGGACCGTACGGCCCTCCTTGAGCACCCAGGTGTAGACGACGAAGCCGTCCTCCTCCTCGACCGTCAGCGTGAAGTCGTCCTCCGGCAGCGAGCGCCAGGCGCCGGTCGAGGTGACACCGCCGGTCTGGGCGACCTTCAACCGCACCGTGAGCGCGGTGAGTTGTTCGCTGGTCCTGAGGGTCAGATTGCTCTGCGCCCAGAAGTCGTTGCTGTGCGGGTCCACCGAGCCGTCCGACCGCAGGGGGCCGTCCTCCTCGCCCTTGGCGGCGGGCGGCTGCGCCGGAGTGGTCCGCGCCGGAGCCTCGGTCGTCCGGCGGGACCGCGGTGTGTCCTCGGGCGTCGGGCCGGCCGGCGGGGCGGGCGGGACAGGGGCGCGGCTCGTCGCGTCCGGCGACGGGGTGGGCGTCGGCGACGTGGCCACCGTCTGCTGCGGGGTGTCGTCCTTGACGGCGGACGCCACCGCATAGCCGCCGACCGCGAGGACACCGGCCACCGCGGCCGTGGCGGTCGCCACCCGGAACCAGCCGTAGACCGGCGGACGGGTCGCCCGGTGGTCGGGGCGGGTCTGTTCGGTCATGCCGCGCTCGACGCGGGCCAGGATCCGCTCGCGGTTGGGCTCGTGCGCCTCGGCCGCCTCGTGCAGCCGGGCACGCAGTTCGTCGTGCACGTCCCGCTGCATCATCGGTTCCTTCCTCCGGCGTTCCCGGTGCGGGCCATCGCCGCCGCGTGCACCTTGAGCGGAGCGCCCTGCGCTCCGAGCAACCGCTGCAGCTCGGCCATCCCCTTCGAGGTCTGGCTCTTCACCGTACCGACGGAGACGCCCAGGGCGAGCGCGGTGTCCTTCTCGGAGAGGTCGAAGGCGTGCCGCAGCACCACGCAGGCGCGTTTGCGGAACGGGAGTCTACGCAATGCCTCCTGGACGTCGACGACGCCCGCTACGTCCGGGTTCTCGACCTTCTCCTCGCGCTGCGACCAGAACAGGGCGATACGCCGCCGCTCCCGGACGGCGCTGCGGATCCTGGTGCGGGCCAGGTTGGCCACGACCCCGCGCGCGTACGCCACCGGATGGTCGGCCGCCCGGACCCGGTCCCAGCGGTGCCACAGCGCCAGCAGCGCGTCCGCGGCCAGATCGTCGGCGGCGTCCGCCTCGCCCGTCAGCAGATGGGCCAGTCGCGACAGTTCGGCGTAGTGGCGCTCGAAGAACGTGTGGAACTCCACGGAGGCGGCGTCGTCGACGACTGTGCCCACGGGCGACCTCTCCTGCCTGTGCGTGCCGTGTGGATGACATGTGCTTGTCCGGAGATCATCCGGGCGAGATCCGGAAGCGTAGCAGCGATCGAGTACGTGGTTCGTACGAGGCTTCGAACGCCGTGTGGCAGGCCGTACGTTGAACGGCGCTGATTCCGTAACACGGGGAAAACCTGAAACGGGTTCAACGCGGGAACAATCCAGCCAGCATCCGCACACCGATCACGTACGCACCGAGGAGCAACCCCCATGTCCGAATCCCAGAAGGTGACCGACCGGCAAAGTGCCACGCCACCAGGCGTGAACGGCGTCGACCGGTTCTTCAAGATCTCCGCGCGGGGATCCACCTTCGGCCGTGAGATACGCGGCGGCTTCGCCACGTTCTTCACGATGGCCTACATACTTGTCCTGAATCCCATCATCCTCGGCAGCGCGAAGGACAAGTTCGGCCAGCAGCTGGACGCGGTCCAACTCACCACCGCCACCGCCCTGGTGGCCGCGGTCATGACGATCATCATGGGGGTCGGCGGCAACCTGCCGCTCGCGCTCGCGGCGGGCCTGGGCCTGAACGCCGTCGTCGCCTTCCAGATCGCGCCGCTGATGTCCTGGGACGACGCGATGGGGTTGGTCGTCCTCGAAGGACTGCTGATCTGCGTGCTCGTGGTCACCGGTCTGCGCGAGGCCGTCATGCACGCCATCCCGCAGCCGCTCAAGCAGGCGATCAGCGTCGGCATCGGCCTGTTCATCGCGTTCATCGGCTTCGTCGACGCCGGGTTCGTCAGCCGCATCCCGGACGCCGCGAACACCACGGTGCCGGTTCAGCTGGGCGGCACCGGCGCGCTCACCGGATGGCCGATGCTCGTGTTCTGTCTCGGCGTCCTGCTGACGATCGCCCTGCTCGCCCGCAAGGTCAAGGGGGCGATCCTGATCAGCATCGTCACCATGACGCTCGTCGCGATGATCATCAACTCGGTCGCCGACATCAAGGCCTGGGGCCTGACCACGCCGGCGTGGCGCGACAAGGTGGTGGACACGCCCGACTTCGGACTCATCGGCGACTTCAGCCTGTTCGGCGCGTTCGGCGCGACCACGGTCATCACCGTCGTCCTGCTCGTCTTCACCCTCGTCCTGTCCGACTTCTTCGACACCATGGGCACGGTCGTCGGCGTCAGCGCCGAGGCGGGCCTGCTGGACGAGCAGGGCAAGGTGCCCGGCCTCGGTCGGGTCCTGCTGATCGACGGCGCCGCGGCCGCCGCCGGAGGCGCTGCCTCGGCGTCCTCCGCCACCTCCTACATCGAGTCGGCGGCCGGCGTCGGCGAGGGCGCGCGCACGGGCTTCGCCAACCTCGTCACCGGCGGCCTCTTCGCCCTGGCCCTCTTCCTGACCCCGCTGCTCACCATCGTCCCGCTCCAGGCGGCCGCGCCCGCCCTGGTCGCCGTCGGCTTCCTGATGATGACCCAGGTCAAGTACATCGACTGGGACAAGTACGAGATCGCCATCCCGGCGTTCTTGACCATCGCCGTCATGCCGTTCACCTACTCGATCACCAACGGCATCGGGGCGGGGTTCCTCTCCTACGTCGTGATCAAGGTGGTGCTCGGGAAGGCGAAGGAGGTCCACTGGCTGCTGTGGGGGACCTCGGCGCTGTTCCTGGTGTACTTCGCGATCGACCCGATCGAGCAGCTCCTGGGCGTGAAGTAGCACCCGCCCCCGCGCGGGGCCGGCCCTTCGGACAGGGCCGGCCCTTGCGCGGTTCAGCCCTTGAGTGCCGCCTCCATCACCTTCCGGGCCACGGGGGCGGCCAGCCCGTTGCCGCTGACCTCCGAGCGCGCCGCGTCCGACTGCTCGACGACCACCGCCACCGCGACCTCCTTGCCGCCGGCCTTCCCGTAGGACGTGAACCAGGCGTACGGCGTCTTGCTGTTGTTCTCGCCGTGCTGGGCGGTGCCCGTCTTGCCGCCCACCGTCGCGCCCGGGATCCGCGCGTTGGTGCCCGTGCCCTTCTCGACGACCGTCCGCATCGCCGACTGCAGCTGGTCGGCCGTGCCGGAGCTGACGACCTCCTTCGTCCCGGCGCTGTCGTCGTGGTTCTCCAGGGTGCCCCCGCCGCCGTCGGTGATCCGGGACACCATGTGCGGCGAGACCAGCTTGCCGTCGTTGGCGATGGCCGCCGACACCATGGCCATCTGCAGCGGCGTCGCGGTCACATCGAACTGGCCGATGCCGGACAGCGCGGTCTGCGCCTTGTCCATGCCCGTCGGGTACACGCTCTCGTACGCCCGCACCGGCACGTCCTGCGCGTCGTCGTCGAACCCGAACCTCTCGGCCATCGCCCTGACCTTGTCCTGGCCCAGGTCCACGGCCAGAGCGCCGAAGACGTTGTTGCACGAGTACTGCAGGGCCACCCGGATCGAGGCGTTCTCGCACGGGGCCGACGGGTTCTCGTTGGTCAGCTTGCCGCTCGACTGCGGCAGCGGGTACGGATCCGGGCTGTCCGTCTTCTCGTCCACCGACGAGTACAGCCCGTCCTCCAGCGCCGCCGCCGCGACGACCAGCTTGAACGTCGAACCCGGCGGCAGCGGCTGGCGCAGCGCGCGGTTCGTCATCGGCTTGTCGGAGTCCTCGGTCAGCCGCTTCCAGGCGTCCGAGTCACCCGTGGTGATCTTCGACGGGTCGTACGACGGAGTGGAGACGACCGCCAGGATCCTGCCCGTGGCCGGGTCGATCGCGACGGCGGCGCCCTTGCTGTCCCCGAGCGCCTCGTACCCGGCCTTCTGTACGTCCGGATCGATCGTCGTGATCACGTTGCCCGGGTCGGAGCGCTTGTTCGTGACCGTGTCCAGCACGCTCTTCAGCCGGTTGTCGGTGCCGTCGAGCAGGTCCCGGTAGATCCCCTCCAGCTGTGTCGCCCCGAACGCCTGCGAGCTGTAGCCCGTGACCGCCGCGTACAGCGGGCCGTCCGTGTACGTCCGCTTGTACGCGAGGTCGCCGCTCTTCATCGGAGCGGAGCCGGTGACGGCCTTCCCGCCCACGACGATGTCGCCGAGCGGCTCGCTGTACAGCTCGATCGTGTTCCGCCGGTTGTCCTTGTCGTCCGCGAGCGCCTGACCGTCGTAGAACTGCACCCAGGTCGCCCTGACCAGCAGGGCGAGAACGAGGAGCAGCGCGAAGACGGAGGCCCGCCTGATCGTCTTGTTCATCCCACTACGGGGACGACCGGGGTGGGGGCAATCGTTCCTTGCGCCCCGTTTTCTCATCGACTGTTCATGAAGCCCGCCTCGTACGCGGCGATCACGGCCTGGGTGCGGTCCCGGGTGCCGGTCTTCGCCAGGACGGCCGCCACGTGCGACTTCACGGTGGCGGGGCCGACCTCCATGCGCCGGGCGATCTCCGCGTTGGTCAGGCCCTGCGCCATCAGCCGCAGCACGTCGCTCTCCCGGGCCGTGAGCCTCGCCACCCAGGGAGCGGGCGCGGGGGACGCGCGCGCGTGCTCCGCCGCGAGGGCACGCACGGCCGACGGGAAGAGCAGGGTGTCGCTGTGCGCGAGCAGCCGCACGGCCTGGACGAGCGCGTCGGCGTCCGCCCGCTTCAGCAGGAACCCGGCGGCTCCGGCGCGCAGGGCGTCGTACACGTAGGAGTCGTTCTCGAAGGTGGTCACGACGACGATGCGGGGCGGGTCGTCGAGCGTGGCCAGGATCTGCTCGGTGGCGCGGATGCCGTCGATCTGAGGCATCCGTACGTCCATGAGGACCACGTCGGGCCGCCGCTCGCGCACGACGGACACGGCCTCGGCCCCGGTCGCCGCCTCACCGACCACCTCCAGGTCCGGCTCGGCGGAAAGGATGGCGCGCAGGGCGCTGCGGACCATGCGTTCGTCGTCGGCGAGGACGATCCGGATCGTCATGCGGGTCCCTTCATGGGCAGTCGTACGTGCAGTCGCCACACCCCCTGGGCGGCGCCGGCCTGTGCCGTCCCGCCCAGCAGCCGGGCCCGGTCGGCGATGCCCCCGAGACCGTGGCCGCCGCCGGGCCGGCCGCGGGAGGCGCGCTCCACCGGGTTCTCGACGGTGATCTCCAGGTACTCGTCGGCCACCGCGATCCGCAGGGTCACGGCCACCCGTTCACCGGCGTGCTTGAGGGCGTTGCTCAACCCCTCCTGCACGATGCGGTAGGCCTCGCGGGACAGGACGGGCGGCAGGGACCCGGGGTCGGCGGGCACCGTGGCGGTCACCCGCAGCCCGCTCGCGCGGGTGCGGTGCAGAAGCCCGTCGAGGTCGGCGGCGAGGGTCGGCGCGGGGGCCGTACCCGGAGCGTCGCCGTCCCGCAACACGCCCAGTACGGCATCGAGTTCGCCGACCGTGCGCCGGGTGGTGTCCTCGATGGCGGCGAGGGCCTCGCGGACGAACTCCGGGTCGCTGTCGAGGACCCGGCGGGCGGCGCTCGCCTGGAGGGTGACGGCACTGAGGGCATGCCCGACGGAGTCGTGCAGTTCACGCGCGAGCCGGTTGCGTACGGCGAGGTCCGCGGCACGCGCCTCGGCCGCCGCGAGCCGGTCCTCGTGGGTGGGGCCGAGCAGGACGGGCGCCCACCGGGCCAGGAGCGCGCCCGAGACCGCCGCGCAGCCGGCCAGCGCGACCAGCATCGCCACCCCCGCCACCGGCGCGAGCGCCGTCACCCAGGTCTGGTCGAGGGCTTCGGGCAGCTCCAGCCGGCCGCCACCCAGCCACTCGATCAACGGCAGCGCGACGAGGAAGGCGGCGAACGGCGGCACCGCCAGCGACATCCCGGCGATGATCCCGCCGAACCCGAGATGCAGCGTGAACCAGGCCGCCGTACGCCCCTTCGCCTCCCGTGTCCGGGCCGGCCCGCCGGCGAGCAGCTCCCCTTCGACCCCGCACAGCCACTGCACGGCGCCGGCCTCCAGCGGCCGGGTCAGCGGGAACAGTACGGAGGTGAGAGAGGCGAGGGGCAGGCCGACGGCGAAGGAGAGCACCTGGAGGGAGAAGTCGTGGAACACGTACCGGGCGTCCATGGCGGGACCGACGATGATCTGGCCCACGAAGACGTACGGCATGGCGAGCGCGCCGCCGATGATCAGATGCAGCCACCTGCGCCGCGCCCGCCTGCCGAACAGGAAACGGATGAACCGGCTCATACCGGGCGGCGGTCACGGCTCGCGGAGCGCTCCGCGAGGAAGTGGACGCCGAGGCAGGCGACGAGCAGGCCGACGATCATCTGGCCAGCGTAGGCCAGGTTCATCAGCGGCGAAGGGCCGTCGGCCACTTCGGTCAGCGCCGCCAGCGACAACCAGCCCGCCCAGCAGGCGGTGGCCGCGGAGCCGACCCAGACGAGGGCGAGCGGCAGCCGGACGGGCAGCGGCCGGCCGCGCCGGAAGGCGAGCAGCAGACCGCCGGTGACGGCCATGGCGAGGAAGACGGCCGAGAGCACCTCCATGACGTGGAAGCCGCTCGTCCGGGCGGAGACCTGGGAGTCGTCCAGCCCGACGGTCGCGCCGCACGCCCACAGGACGTGGACCGACAAGGGGAGCAGGGCGAGTGCGGCGGCCGTGACGGCGACGGCTCGCTGGGCCGCCCCGATGACGCCGACCGGCAGCTCCCAGACCCGGCCCGCCCACAGTCCGCCCCAGCGGTCGCGGGCGTACAGCACGAACAGGGCGCCGAGGGCGAGGCCCTGCACGATGAACCCGACGTAGACGACCCCGAAGACCCAGGCGTCGAGGAAGGGCTCCCCGCTGCCGGCGGTGGTGTCCGTGGTGCCGCCGAGCGCGTCGACCAGCAGCTGCGCCGGGAACCCGGCCATGATCGGCGCGAGCAGGCCGGTCGCCACCCAGGCCGGGACGGCCAGCAGCCACGCGGGCACCCGCAGCCCCCAGGGCCGGGTCAGGACCAGCGCCAGCACGATCACGGCCCCGTCCATGAGCACGGTGACGCCGTTGGCGACGGCCATGGTCGCCCGGTGCTCCAGCAGCGAGCTGCCGTCCGGGATCCCGAGCCGGCTCCCCGCGATCCAGGCGAACTTGAGCGACAGGTACGGCACGCACGCGAGCACGGTGACGGCGCGCAGGATCCGACGGGAGCGGCTGAGGGCGGCCGGGGCCGTCACCTGCGAGGGGGCGAGTGTCTGCGTCATACGTCCACGCTCCCGTGAGGGCGGTGCCCGGCACCTCCTGCGCGCCGACGATCCGCATCCGCCGGACGGGGGAGAGGCCCTCACCCCTCCAGGTGCAGCACGACCTCGTCGATCTCCTCACCCCGCGCGTGGGCGAAGCCCCTGGCCCGCGCGGTCACCCGGAACCCGCACTTGCGCAGCACCCGCAGCGAGCCCGCGTTGTCCGCCGCGGCCCGTGCGTACAGCGGGCGTTCGGGGACCTCGGCGAGCAACTCCCGCAGCGCGGCCGTGGCGACACCCCGGCCCCAGTACGCGCGGTCCACCCAGTACGTCACCTCACGCTCGCCGGGCTCCCCGTACACGGCCGCACTGCCCACCACGTCCCCGTCGGCCAGGATCGTGCGCAGGACGGCCGACGAGGACCGGATCCGCCGCCAGTGGGCGTCGAAGGCGTCCCGGTCGGCCGGGTCCTTGGGCGTGAAGGCCGCCATGCGCAGGGCCTCCGGATCGTTCATCTGCCGGTAGAACACCGGCAGATCGCTGTCGTGCACCTCGCGCAGTTCCACTTCCATGGGGTCATCCATGGGAGCAGAGCCTACGAAAGGCTCAGAGCCTGCGGGTGGCCAGCGTGAGCCTGTCCCGCGCGTCGAACAGCGCGTCCTTGACCATCTGCTCGTGCGCGGGCGTCAGCCGCGCCACCGGCACCGAGCAGCTGATCGCGTCACGGGCCGGGGTGCGGTACGGGATCGCGACGCCGAAGCAGCGCAGACCGAGGGTGTTCTCCTCACGGTCGACGGCGAAGCCCTGCTCGCGGACCTGGTGGAGCTCCTCGATGAGCTTCTCGCGGTCGGTGATCGTGTTCTCGGTGAGCGCCGGCAGTGTCTCCGGGAGCATCTTGCGCACCTGCTCGTCCGTGTAGGTGCTCAGCAGGGCCTTGCCGAGGGAGGTCGAGTGCGCGGGCAGCCGGCGCCCGACCCGGGTGAAGGGCCGCAGATAGTGCTGGGACTGGCGGGTCGCCAGGTAGACGACGTTCGTGCCGTCCAGCCGCGCCAGGTGGATGGTCTCGGTCGTGTCGTCCGAGAGGCGGTCCAGCGTCGGGCGGGCCGCGGCGACCACCTCGTCGCCGTCGATGTACGACGTGCCGACCAGCAGCGCCCGCACCCCGATGCCGTACCGCGTGCCCGTCGCGTCCGTCTCCACCCAGCCCAGCTCGACGAGCGTGCGCAGCAGCATGTAGAGGCTGGACTTGGGGTAGCCGACGGCCTCCTGGACCGACGCCAGGGAGTGCATACCGGGGCGTCCGGCGAAGTATTCGAGCAGTTCAACCGTCCGCACCGCGGACTTGACCTGCGCCCCGCCGCCCGTCTCGCCAGCCGACATCGCCCTTGACCCCTTCGTTCGACGGGAAATAGTCTCCACGACGTATTCATCATCACAGACGGTGTTCAGTATATCGAACGCCCCTGGTGGATGACCCAGTACTGCGGCATTACATGTGTGGAGGGACCCGCGGTGGCAGCAGCACCAGTCTGGAGTGTCGACCCCCGAACCGGGAAGCAGCGTGAACAGGTTGCGGTGGAGGCCACAGCGCAGGAGGTGGACACCGCCGTCCGTGCCGCCCACGAGGCGCGCGGCGCCCTGGCCGACCGCACGGTCCGCTCGGCCTTCCTGCGCACCGCCGCCGACAAGCTCCAGGCCGCGGGGGACCAGCTCGTCGAGGCCGCCGACGCCGAGACCGCGCTCGGACCGGTCCGCCTCACCGGTGAACTCGCCCGCACCTGCTACCAGCTGAGGGCCTTCGCGGACATCGTCGACGAGGGCGCCTTCCTGGACGTCGTCATCGACCACCCCGACGACACCGCCACCCCGCCGATCCCGGACCTGCGCCGCTACAAGGTGCCCCTCGGCGTCGTCGCCGTGTACTCGGCGTCCAACTTCCCCTTCGCCTTCTCCGTGGCCGGCGGCGACACCGCGAGCGCGCTGGCCGCGGGCTGCCCGGTCGTCGTCAAGGCGCACCCCGACCACCCGGGCCTGTCCGAGCTGGTTGCGCATGTGCTGCGTACGGCCGCCGCCGAGCACGGCATCCCGGCCGGCGTCGTGGGCCTCGTGCATGGCTTCGAGGCCGGTATCGAGCTGATCAGGCACCCGCTGGTCGCCGCCGCCGGGTTCACCGGTTCCGTGAAGGGCGGACGTGCGCTGTTCGACGCGGCGGCGGCGCGTCCGGTGCCGATTCCGTTCCACGGCGAGCTGGGGTCGCTGAACCCGGTCGTCGTCACCGAGGCCGCGGCGGCCGAGCGGGCCGAGGCGATCGGTGCCGGTCTCGCCGGGTCGATGACGCTGGGCGTGGGGCAGTTCTGCGTGAAGCCGGGGCTCGTGCTGGTGCCGTCGGGCGCGGCGGGCGACGGCCTGGTCAAGTCGCTCACGGACGCCGTCAGCGACACCGAGGCCGGGGTCCTGCTCGACCACCGGATGCGCGACAACTTCGTCGCCGGGGTCGCCGAGCGCGCGCAACTCCCCGAGGTGGAGTCGCCTGTGACGCCGGGCGCGGGCGGCGAGCACACCGTCAGCGCCGGGTTCCTCACGGTCGCCGCGAGCAAGCTGACCGAGGAGGGCGCCTACGACCTGCTCCTGGAGGAGTGCTTCGGGCCGGTCACCGTGGTGGTCCGCTACGAGGACGAGGCCGAGGCGACGGGCGTGCTCTCGCGGCTGCCGGGCAACCTGACGGCGACGGTGCACCTGTCGGCCGAGGAGGCCGCCGGTGAGGGGCGTGGCGCGCAGATCCTGCAGGAGCTGACCCCGCTGGCCGGGCGTGTGCTGGTCAACGGCTGGCCGACGGGCGTCGCCGTGGCGCCGGCCCAGCACCACGGCGGTCCGTACCCGGCGACGACCTCGACGTCCACGTCGGTGGGCGGTACCGCCATCGAGCGGTGGCTGCGGCCGGTGGTGTACCAGGGCGCGCCCCAGGCGCTGCTGCCCGCGGAGCTGCGGGACGACAACCCGCTCGGGCTGCCGCGCCGGTTCAACGGCAGGCTGGAGCGCTGAGGGTCCTTCGGCAAGGGCCGCCGGGACCGGTCAGCTCGCGCTCGACTCCAGGCCCGCGTCCCGGGCCAGGAGCGCCGCCTGGACCCGGTTCTCGCAGCGGAGCTTGGTCAGGATGCGGCTGACGTAGGTCTTCACCGTGGCCTCGCTCATGTGCAGCCGGGCGCCCGCGTCCGCGTTGGACAGGCCCTCGCCCAGGAGGGCCAGGACGTCCCGCTCCCGTTCGGTCAGCCCCGCGAGGCGGCGGCGGGCCTCCTCGCCGCGCGCGGTGGCGGTGGGGGAGGCGAGGGTGTCCACGACGTGCCGGGTGGCGGCCGGGGAGAGGTAGGCGTTGCCGGCCGCCGCCGCGCGGACCGCGTGGATCAGCTCCTGCGGCGCGGAGTCCTTCAGCAGGAAGCCCGCGCCGCCGTGGCCGAGGGCGCGCAGGACGTTGTCGCGTTCACCGAACGTGGTCAGGATCAGCACGCGCACGTCCGGCGCCGCCCGGGCGATCTCGGCCAGTGCGGTCAGCCCGTCCATCACCGGCATCCGGATGTCCAGCAGGGCCACGTCCACCGCGGTGCTCCGGGCGGTCTCCACCGCCTCCCGGCCGTCCGCCGCCTCGGCCACCACGTCGATGTCGTCGGCCGAGGTGAGGATCATCCTGATGCCGGCCCTGATGAGCGGCTCGTCGTCGGCGACGAGGACCCGGATCACGCGGCCTCCTGCACGGTGTCGGTGTGATGGACGGATGGCAAAGCCCCGCCATCATGCCCGATCCGGTCACGCGTGCGACCTTCGTTGCCGGTCGTTCCCCCCCCCCGCCCGGTCGTCACGTCCCGTTCACAGCTCGTCCTTGTAGGTCGCCTTCGCGACCAGCTTGCCGTCCCGGAAGCAGAACCGGTAGACGATGTCGTCGTCGACGTCCAGGTAGTGACGGCACTGGGCACCCTCAGGCAGACGCGGACCGCGCTTGTCCTGGCCCTCGGTGAGCAGCGAACTGCCCTCCGGCAGCTTGGCCTTCACGTCCGCCTCGGCGTCGCCGATCTTCGCGGACCTGTACGTGCTCGCCGAGATGGTGCCGCTCTTCACCTCGTCCCACAGCGCCTTCAGCCCCCAGGCGCCGAGGGTGACGACGCCCACGACGAGGACGACGGCCGTGACGGCACAGCCGAGGGCGACCTTCTTCTTGCTGCTCATGATGGCGGCGAACTCCCTTTGCGGATCGGAACGGTCGATGACCGCTCCACCGTCGCCCGCCGCGCCCTCGTCGGGCTGCCCCCGAAAGTCGTCGTCCGGGGCGACGGAGGTCGCGCCGTCCGGGCGGGGCCGCGTCTCGCCCTCGCCGTAGGGCAGTACACCGGCGAGGCGGAAACCGCCGTCGGGTGTGGGGCCGGTGTGCACCATGCCGCCGACCAGCCGGGCCCGCTCCCGCAGGCCCGCCAGGCCCTGCCCGCCGCTGACCGCGGGCGGACCCGCCGGAACCCCGGCCGGCACGGGCCCGTTGGCCACCTCGACCACCAGGCTGTCCGGTTCATAGCGCAGTGCCACGCTGATCGGGGCGCCCGGCGCGTGCTTGTGCGCGTTCGTCAGGCCCTCCTGGGCGATGCGGTACGCCGCGTGGTCGGCGGCGGGCGCGAGCGGCCGTACCGCGCCCGAGCGATGCAGCTCGACGGTGGCCCCCGCGGCCCGCGACGCCTCGACCAGGCCGTCGACCGTGGCCGCCACCCGGGCCGTCGGGGCCTCGGCGTCGGACGGGTCCGTCCCCTGCCCGGCAGGCGCCGCGACGCCGTCCCGCAGGATGCCCACCGCCTCGCGCAGTTCCCGCATCGCCGTCCTGGAGGCCTCCCGGAGGATGCCCACCCCTTCGCGCTGGCGGTCGCTCAGGTCCGGGTCCACCTCCAGCGCCCCGGTGTGCACGGCGATCAGGGCGAGCTGGTGACCGAGGCTGTCGTGCATGTCCTGCGCGATGCGCTGCCGTTCGAGGAGCCGGGCCTGGCCCGCCACCATCGCCTGTTCGCGCACCAGTTGGGCGTTGTGCCGCCGCAGGGCGTCGAGCAGCGCGTGGCGCTGGGCGCGGTACCGGGAGGCGAGCCCCGGCACGACCACCAGCGCCAGGAACGAGCCCGCGGCCAGCACGGCCGTCATGAGCAGCGGCAGTTGCGACTCGCGGTCGGTCGCCTCGTGGGTGGTGAGGGCGATGTTGAGCGCGAACCCGGCGGCGTACGCGGCCAGCGCGCGTCCGGGGCGCATGATGCGGCTGCCCGCCGACCAGCTCGCGTAGATCAGCAGCGGTGTCGCACCGGCCACGGCCCCGCCCAGGGCGGACGAGATCAGCAGCACCGTCGCCGGCAGCGAGCGGCGGGCCAGTGACAGCACGGCGACGCACAGGGCCACGGCCCCTGCCCCCACCCCGGGTCCGTCGTCCAGGACATGGACGAGTGCCGCGAGCCCGGCGAGCACGAGCGTGAGCACGACCTCCCCGACGATCCGCCTGCGGGGCCAGGGGGAGGCGGCGGTGAGCCGGGACCTGAGCGGCCGATCGGTGCGGGGTGTCTGAGTTGCGTCCACGCGCAGACGATAGACAGCCGCACCAGGGCGGGCGCATCCGCCCTTCGGTGCGGCCCCGAACGACGAAAGTCGGCACCCGCTCCCCGCTCTCCCCGTCATCTTTGGTCGTTGCGGTCTTCGACTTACGGAGACTGCCCCGGGCCGCGGCCGGCGGTGACGATGGTTGCGCAGGACACGAACGCCGGCGACAGGGGTCACCGGCAGGGGGAGGGAAACAGTGGACAGCGCGCGGCGGCAGGCGAACGAGCGTTTCACCATCCGGCAGAAGACCACCCTGATGATCAACCGGTATGTCGTGACCGAGACGCTGCCCGACGGCTCCGACGGCAAAGTCGTCGCCTTCGCCGAGCAGAAGCGGATGACGCTCAGGGAGCAGATGACCTTCTACACCGACGAGTCCAAGTCCCAGGTCCTGTTCACCGCCAAGGCCCGCCAGGTCCTCGACGTCGGTGCCGTCCTCGAGGTGCGGGACGCGTGGGACAACCCCATCGGCACGTTCCGCAAGAAGTTCGCCGCCTCGCTGCTGCGCTCGACGTGGGAGCTGGACCAGCCGGGCTCGGTCACGGCCGTCGGGCGGGAGCGCAACCGGCTGGTGGCCGTGCTGCGCCGGGTCTGGGAGCTGCTGCCGTTCGACTTCGTGCCGTTCATGTGGCCGTACCACTTCGACTTCACCTCGGGTGACCAGCCGGTGATGCGGGTCGACAAGAAGCTCGGGCTGCGCGACTGCTATCTGGTCGACGTGGCCTCACCCGATCTGGACCTGCGCCTCGCCCTCGCCCAGGCCGTGGCCCTGGACGCGCTCCAGTCCCGCTGACCGGATCACCGCCGAGGGCCCCGGCGCCGGGCCGCGCCTGGAAGAATCCCCTCATGGACTTGGAGCTCCCGGAACTGCCCTTCGCGCTGCGCACGTACGGCCCCGACGGCCACTGGTCCTACGAGGACGGCATCCTGTCCGGATGGGCCGGCCCCCGGCAGGACCGTTTCGTGCCGCCCACCGGCGAGGCCCTGGACCCCGCCTCCGACGCGCCGCGGCTGCTCGGCGCGCCCGAGGGCGACTTCCAGCTGATCGCCCGGGTCACCGTCGGGTTCGCCGGGGCCTTCGACGCCGGGGTCCTCTACGTCCACGTCGGTGAGCGGGCCTGGGCCAAACTGTGCCTGGAGTACTCCCCGGACGTGCCCACCGTGTGCACGGTGGTCACCCGCGGCCACTCCGACGACGCCAACTCCTTCACCGTGGAGGGGAGTTCGGTGTGGCTGCGGGTGAGCCGCACGGGCCGTGCCTTCGCCTTCCACGCCTCCCGCGACGGCGAGCGCTGGACCTTCGTCCGGCTGTTCACCCTCGGCGACGAGAAGGAGACCGGCGCCGCCCTCGTCGGCTTCATGGCACAGTCCCCGATGGGGGAGGGGTGCGTGGTGACGTACGACCACCTGGAGTTCAGGCCGAACTGGATGACGGACCTGCGAGACGGAAGCTGAGCAGGTACGTCACCGCGAGCAGCGCCGCACTGATCACCACGCTCAGCCACATCCCCGCCACGAAGCCGTCGGAGACCAGCGCTCCGAAGACCGCGATCCCCAGTGCCCCGGCCATCCGCCGCGCGGAGTCGAGGACACCGGCCGCGAGCCCCGCGCGGTCGGCGGGTACGGCCACCGTCATCGCCGCGGTCAGCGGCGGCACCGTCAGCGCACAGCCCAGCGCCATGGGTACGGGGAGCAGGGCCACCACGACCGGGGGCGTGCCGGCGTCGACGTACGGCGTCATGAGCACTCCCGCGAGGGCCGGGCCCTGGCCCACCGGCATGGGCAGACGTGCGCCGCGGCGCCCCGCGAGCTTGCCCGCCACCAGGTCCCGGACGGTGGTCAGCGCCCCGCCCGCCACCGGACCCAGCGCCACCGCCGGTTCGGAAGCCAGACCGCAGGCCGCCGAGGCCGGCGTGAACACGGCGGCGCCCACCGGGCGCAGTTCGGCCGGCTCGGGCAGCCGGGAATGGACCCCGCTGCTTGAATGTTCACCTATAAGACGGAGGGAGTCTCCGCATCCGCCCGACCTGGAGAGAGCCACACATGCGCGTCGAGATCTGGAGCGACATCGCCTGCCCCTGGTGCTACGTGGGCAAGGCCCGCTTCGACAAGGCGCTCGCCGCCTTCCCGCACCGCGACCAGGTCGAGGTGGTGCACCGCTCGTTCGAGCTGGATCCCGGGCGCGCCAAGGGCGATGTCCAGCCCGTGATCACCATGCTCACGAAGAAGTACGGCATGAGCGCGGCGCAGGCCCAGGCCGGTGAGGACAACCTCGGCGCGCAGGCCGCCGCCGAGGGTCTGGAGTACCGCACGCAGGGCCGTGACCACGGCAGCACCTTCGACATGCACCGCCTGCTGCACCTGGCCAAGGAGCAGGGCAGGCAGGACGCGCTGATCCAGGTCTTCTACACGGCGAACTTCGCCGAGGAGCGGTCCGTCTTCACCGAGGGCGACCAGCGGCTCGTGGAGCTGGCCGTCGCCGCCGGACTCGACGCCGACGACGCCCGCAGGGTCCTCGCCGACCCGGACGCCTACGCCGAGGAGGTCCGCGCCGACGAGCGCGAGGCCGCCCAGCTCGGCGCGACCGGTGTGCCCTTCTTCGTCCTCGACCGCACCTACGGCGTCTCCGGCGCCCAGCCCGCCGAGGTCTTCGAGCAGGCGCTGGCCCAGGCATGGGGGGAGCGGTCGCCCCTGACGCTCATCGACCAGGGGGACGCGGACGCGTGCGGTCCCGAGGGCTGCGCGGTTCCGCAGCGGTGAACGAACGCGCAGGTCGGACGGCATCCATAAGCGCTCCTTAGGGACATCGCGTAAAAAATCGCAATGGACCGATAGGTGTTCAGGGCCCACAGTGGAGCCATGGAGACCTTCGAGAGCCTCGTCCGCGCAGAGTTCGCCCCGAAGACCGTCTATCTCAACACCGCGAGCAACGGGCTGCTGCCGGCCCGTACCGTGGCCGCCCTGGACCGGGCCGTGCGGATGCGGGCCGAGGGCACCGCCCTGGGGCCGCTGTACGAGGACGTGGAGATCGTCCGCGCCTCGTTCGCCCGGCTGGCCGGCGTGCCCGCCGAGCGGGTCGCGACCGGGGCGTCCGTCGCCGAGTACGGCGGTCTGATCGCCGCGTCCCTGCCCGCCGGTGCCGAAGTCCTCACCGCCGAGGCCGACTTCGCCTCCCTCGTGAACCCCTTCCACATGCGCGGCGACCTCAAGGTGCGGACCGTCCCGCTGGACCGCCTCGCCGAGTCCGTCCGCCCCGACACCGCGCTCGTCGCGGTCAGCGCCGCCCAGTCCGCCGACGGCCGCGTCGCCGACCTGTCCGCGGTGCGCGCGGCGGCCCGAGCGCACGGGGCGCGCACCTACGTCGACGCCTCCCAGTCGGCCGGATGGCTGCCGATGGAGGCCGGCGAGCACGACTTCCTGGCCGCCGTGGGCTTCAAGTGGCTCCTGGGCCCGCACGGCGTCGCCTTCTGCGTCGTCCCCGAGGACTTCGGCGGGCTGACCCCGCTGCTCGCCGGCTGGGTCGCCGGAGAGGTCCCCTGGGACAGCTGCTACGGCCCCGTCGAGAACCTCGCCCGCTCCGCCCGGCGTTTCGACATCAGCCCCAGCCTCTTCACGTACGCCGGTCTGCGGACCTCCCTGGAACTCGTCGAGGAACTCGGCGTGGCCGCCATCCGGGCCCACGACCTCGCCCTCGCCGACCGCTTCCGCGCGGGGCTCGCCGGTCTCGGCCACACCCCGGTGCCCGCGCCCGGCTCGGCCATCGTCTCCGTGCCCGGACTCGGCGAGCGCCAGCCGGAGTTGAGCCGCGCGGGCATCGAGGTCTCCAACCGCGCGGGCAACCTGCGCGCGGCCTTCCACCTCTACAACACCCCTGGGGACGTGGACCGCCTGCTGGACGTCCTGTCCGGCTGAACCCCCGCGACGACCGACGCGGCCCGCTCCCCCGTCTCGTACGGGGAGCGGGCC